>JBAUJK010000456.1:0-27593 GCA_049683695.1 Burkholderiaceae bacterium | reverse complement strand
CCCCACAGTTTTTGCGCAGGGAGCGCCAGCCGAAGAAACCCCCATTAATAACATGGGGGTAACGTTAGCAACGGCGACGGCGGTCGATCTGGTGATGACCGATACCGGCGAAGTTAAGCAAGTGATGGTCCGGATTCCGGCGCCTGGACAGTGCGCGGTGGTGGACTGGATCAACTTCACGGTTCTTGAGGACACGTGGTTTCGTACGGCTCGGCAGCACATGATCGACGATGACCAGATCGTTGGTGAAGCCAGCCGGAATCTTGAAAAAATCTTCGGCTTCGGCGTCACGGCGCATCGTGATCGCGGCTTGAATTTCTATCGCGATTCATGGGTTCTCGGCGACGATTTCGGCTTCGTCTGCTTCGGTGGCCAGCGCGCCACCATGCTCATTACGTTGAATGGTCATGGGTGCGCCAATGCGCTCGACGGTTGGGAAAAGCGGCTGCATCAGTTCTTGACCGAAGTAGCCGTCCGTCCGGTGATTTCCCGTATCGACCTTGCGCACGATGATTTCGACGGTGCGTACCTGTCCGTTGATTGGGCTGAGCGTCAGTGGCACGAAGGCGGCTATACCGCCACTAGCGGCGGTGTTCCGCCATCTATCGAACGGATCGGCAATTGGCATCGGCCAAGCGGCAAGGGCCGTACGCTGACCATCGGTCGGCGCACCTCGGGCAAGTTCGTCCGCTTCTATGAAAAAGGCAGGAAAGAGGGCGACAAGCTGAGCGACTGGTGCCGCTGTGAAGTGGAGTTCAAGTCCTCGGATCGCGTGATCCCGTTCGACGTTCTGCTTTCACCGAGCGACTATTTTGCGGCTACCTATCCATGCTTCGCGCAGTTCGTGTCGCAGGCTCAACCGCAGCGGATCGCCGTGAAGCAAAAAACCGCGCAGATCGTCGTTGACGCCTGTGTCGAAGTCACGCGCCACCAGTTCGGCAAATACCTTCGTGTGTTCCGCGATCTCTACGGCGACAAGGCCACGCTCGACATGGTCTGCCATCCCGACAAAAACGCATGGCCGCGCCGCATGAAGCCGTTGACCGACAGCGCGACCTCCAAGCCTTCGATGGTGTTCCAGACTCGCCCGATTCCATCGTTCATCGATTTTTGTAAATCCGTCACGTACATGGGCCTGAACGCGGATAACGGTTTTCCCAAGGCCAAATTTAACTCTATGGAGCATTCGACATGAATCAGATTTCCGAAACCTCGTACATCGTCAAGCTGAAGATCACCGGCATGAAGTTCAACAAGGGGACGATGGACAACGGCACCGCCTTCGATAGCACGAAGGTTTATGCCGAGACTCGATTCGATGAAAGCAAGGGCAACGCCCGAGGCTTCGCCACGACCGAATACAACTTCGGCAAGTCGGACGAGTACGACAAGTTCAAGCATCTGCCGATCCCGTTCATTGCTGAAGCCGAGATGGAAAACGTCACCAACGGCAAGACGCGCAGCATCGTGATTCTGCAGTTGCGCCCGGTCGAACTGGCGAAGGGTGCTGCGCCGGCACGTCCGGCCAATGCAAGCTGATTACGAGATCAAGTTCATCGTGCAAGACAGAGAGAGCGGTTTGTTTCTGATGCCTCAAAACGGCGATGTGGGCTTCACTTCTTGGGCGCACGAAGCAGGCCGATTCGACCAGGTGGATGAGGCCGAAGAAACCGCTCTCTTAAATTGCCATGCGGGGTTTTATTTGACCCGAGTCATTTGAGGTTTTGAGCATCAGCGTTCGCCGGTGGCGCTGCTGTTCTTCTTCCGATTTCACCGGCACTCACCAAGGAGAATCACTATGTTCCGTATGGACTACGCCGCAGGCGAATACATCCACGCCGCAAAGAAGAGCGTCGCGAACTTCGGTCGCTCGGCCTTCACCAAAGTCGGTGCGGTCGGTACCGGCCTTGCGCTGCTGTCGGCCAAGGCATCCGCCGAAGTTCCGACCGAAGTGACGGCGGCTCTGACCGACCTGAAGGCGGACGCCCTGACCGTGGCCGGTGTCGTGCTGGCTGCTGTCGTCGCGGTGTTCGCGTTCAAGTTCATCCGCCGGGGCCTGTAAGGCGCGGCAATGCCGTTACCAATCGTCCTCGGTGCAATTTCCGAGATCGGCCTAGCGTCTACCGTGGCGCTGGCCGTTCTCTCGGCTTATGTCGGCATCAAGGCTTATAAGTTTTTGCACCGGGGACTGTAATGGCTTTTCAAGTCGGGCCAGCGTGCTACTCCACCGAACTCCAAGCGGCGCAGGCTCAAGCCTCGCAGCAGGTCGGCTCAATCGTTCAACATGGCTCGGCTGCATACGTGGTCGATTTGTCCGCTGTCGCGGGTGATTCGATCACGTATGTCCTTCAACCGCTCGACGGCGGTTCAACGATTACCAAACAAGTTTCTTTCACGGCGCAGCCGTGCAACCTGCTCACGGCGCAAGACGGGCTTACGCTCGGCTGGCTGGTGGTCGGCGTGTGGGTGGCTGCGTACTGTGTGATTGCGATAGCGCGTGTTCTGCGCGGCGAAACGGGGGGCAATGATGGCAACGCCTGAATTCTGGTTGGTGCTGGCAGCGATATGGGGGGCGATGTGGATCATCTTCGAGCGCTGGTAGCGCTTTTTTTGATTCTGTGCAGCGGGGCCGTGCATGCCGGTTATGCGCAGCCCGCTCCGCCGTCGAACTGGCGCGGCAGTCCCGGCAATTGGACCGCCACCTCGGCGAATGCGAGTTCGTACTATCCGGGCGGCTGGCGTGGTCCGGGCGGTGTTATCAACGTCGCGGGGCGGCAGGTCACGATCCCGGCAGCGTATCGAACTGCAGCCAATGCCAGCCGGTATGCGGCTAGCTGGATTTTTCGTAATCCGTGGGCATGGGGCATCGCTGCGGTAGCTACGTGGGTCGGTTCGTGCATCAAGGTGCAGGGTGGGCAGTGGGTCTGGACCTGCGGCGTTGATGGGACCGAAGTTTCGGACGGTAAGCAATATGCGTATTACGAAGGGGGCGCTCCTTACGCATGGCGCGATTCGCTGTCGCAAGCCTGCGCCGATGGCGTGGCGCGGTATTGGGCGCGCACGAATCTATCGCCGCGTCATCAGGTCGGCCAGCATTGTGCGCTGGGGAGTGGCGCGAGCTACGTCGAATATGAGCTCGATGAGCCCTGTTGCGGTGGTTTGCCGAAAGGGCATGTCGGCCGCTTCGCGTTCGACATAACAAGCCGCTCTGGCGGCACTTGTCCGGAAGGGTGGTTTATCCTGCCGGGTGGTGAGTGCGTGCAGACGCCACAACCGCAGTTGATACCTGAACCGGATTTCACGGATAAACCCGGGATGCCGGGGACGAAACCATATCCGCCTGGACTACCCGGCGACCTGCCGGATATGCCGCTGCCGCAGCTTCCGCCGATCATCAATCCGACGCCGGGCGACAATCCGGGGCCGCAACCGTGGTTCGTGCCGACTGGCGACCCGACGCCGACGCCGGGCACCGATCCGCAGCGGTGGACGCAACCGGGCTTGAACATCAACCCGGCCAATGACGATACCAATCCTTGGCAGGTCGATATTGAACCGATCCAGCTACCGTGGAATCCCGGTATGCCGACCGGGCCGCGCCTGCCTTGGGTCGAAGGCGATCCGCCAGTGCAGCCCGATCCTGATGCGGATTTCTGCCGCAAGAATCCAACGGTGATTGCGTGCCAGACGTTCGTTCCTGACGAGATCGACGCTACGCCGGTTCCTGACGTCGAACGAAAGATGAGCATCGCCAAAGATGACGGCTATGGGCCGTCCAATGGCTCATGTCCAGCGCCGCGCACCGCCTCGGTTCGGGGCATTTCGCTGTCGATGCCGTTCGATCTGCTGTGCAGCTTCGCGCAGTCCGTGCGGCCTCTGTTCATCTCGCTGGCGTGGCTCAGTGCGGCGCTGTCGTTTATCGGTCTTGGTCGGAAGGGGGGCGCGTAATGGACGGCATTGCTGCTTGGCTGGCGCGGATTACTTGGCCGCTGGTGTCGCGTGCGCTGGCGGCGCTCGGGGTCGGTACCGTGACGTATGTAGGTGCCGATACGGCAGTCTCTGGCGCTCTGGCTGCTGCCAAGAGCGCGTTCGCTGGTCTCGGTGGCGACATTATTCAGATTCTCGCTATGGCTGGCATTTTTGAGTCAATGGCGATCATGTCGGGCGGGATTATGTCCGGGCTGGCGTGGCTGACGTTGAAGCATTTCGCGCTGCGCACTACGGGCGGGAGTGGCTCGTGATTACGCTTATCACCGGCGCGCCTGGAACGGGCAAGAGCGCGGCTCTTGTGTCGATGCTGCTGGAAATCGTCAAGGGTAGGGCGGTGTACGTCAACGGCATTCCCGATCTGCAGGTTCCGCACCTGCCGCTCGCCAACCCGGACAAGTGGCACGAGGAAGTACCGGACGGCTCTATCGTCGTTATCGACGAAGTCCAGCGCGTGTGGCGTCCAGCCGGGCCGGGCCAGCGGGTGTCTGCCGACATTGCCGCGCTTGAGACGCACCGGCATCGCGGGATCGATTTCTACATCATCACGCAAGGGCCGAATCTGGTGCATTCCAATGTTCGGTCGTTGGTTGGTCGGCATGTGCATCTGCGTGACTTGGGCCTGCTCGGGCGCTGGTGGTACGAGTGGCCGGAAACCTGCGATAGCTGCCGCACCGGCTGGAAAAATGCGCCGATCAAAAAGCGCTACCGGCTGCCGAAAAAGGTGTTCGGCCTGTACAAGTCGGCGTCTGAGCATATCAAGCCGATACGCTCGGTTCCTTGGATGCTGGCGGTCATGGTCGGCGCGCTGATCGCGGTCGGCGTGCTGAGTTGGCTTGCGGTGTCCAAGATTCAATCACGCCTGCAGCCTGCGGTTCCTAGCGTGCTTGAAAAGCCTAAGTCGATGGATGACATGATTCGCAGCAGGCAGGAACCGGCTGCGCCAGCGCCTAAGCTGCTGGCGATTGATGATCGTGTCGATTGGGTGCCGAGGTCCAGCAGCAGGCCGGAATCTGCGCCAGCGTTCGACGATTTGCGCAAGGTCGCGGTGATGCCGGTCATCGTCGCCGGTGTCTGCAATGCGCAGCGCTGCGAGTGCTACACGCAGCAGGGGACGCGCGCCGGGATCGCGTCGCATGAGTGCCGGGAGTGGCTCGACAATCCGCCCTTCAATCCGTACCAGCAGGTCCAGCAGCAGGCGGCGGCGGCTCCAGGTCAACCGAGTGCAGCGCCTGTGGAATCCGATCGCGGTGAGCGCGTGGTGGTGATGGGCGATGGTTCCGGTTATGGCGTTCTCGGCGTTCGCACTGGCGCGCAGCGTTGATCGTTAAATTTTTGGATCCGTTTCGGCGTTTTCGGATTTAACAAACCAACCGCGGTTGTCAGATCAATCGCAGGACGCCGTTCAGTAGATGGCCGTCATAGTCCATGATCCGCGCCACGAGTTGGCGCATGTTCCGGCAGCGGAATTGCTTGCCGTCTGGCCGGGTCCAGATGAAACCGACCTTCGGGATTTTGTACAGCTTCCGCAGGTGCAGTTTTAGCGGCAACTGGGTCCACTCCTGCACCGCCTTGATGGCACCAGCCAGCGCCTTCCGTACGCGCCTGAAGTTGCCGAGGTAGGGTTGGAACGCCGGGTGTTTCATCGGTAGCTCAAGCTGGTTCATGCGGCACCTTTTTCTTTCGTGGTGGATGCGATGCGTAGATTTCTAATGATCGTGGTGCATCGTTCGCAGCGAAGTGCCGTCCTTGTTTCGTTCCATTCCTTCGCAGATAGGGTGACCACGTGGAAGCCGTTGGCCGTGCCGTTTGCGCCGCACAGGGCGGTGTTGAGTCCGCCGATTCGAGCATGGTATTTCGTCATTTTTCGCCTCTCTGCTGACCGGGCCTGAAGATTCGGAGCCCATCGTTTATTCGGAAACTGCGCCGGCGCTTTGACTACTGCTGCCGCCGTTCCTGTGAGTTCATCGCCCGGTGCCCGACTACACGGCGCAATAGGCATTTTTGGCAAGGGGAGGGTTTGTAAATCTGCGCTTATGCCGCGCAGCGGACATGCAGATTTATGGATACCCCTTGCCAAAAATGACGCGCCGTGTAGCGTGCACCGAATAGGCGGTGAACTCACAGGAATGGTGGCTGTAGCTACGGAGTGCGGGCGCGGTTTCCGGCATGACGCCTAGGCGTCATCTGACTAGGTTTGGGTGCCTTGTGCCGCAGGACACAAGGCATGCAGTGATGGTGGATCGGTGCTGTTGGTTCACGGCGTGCCGGAGTGCCGTAGGACACGTAGGACACGGCGCGTTGCTGGCCTACAATTCGCGTTTTTATGCAACTCGAACTTTTCCCGTTTGAACGTCTGTCGCCGGATGAACTCGGCGAAATCTTCGGTGCGATCCGTCGCGATTATTGGCACCTGCGCAACCTGCGCGGCGGTCGCTTCGGTCAAGCTGCTGCGCGTCGTTGCTATCGCCAGATCGCCGCCCCAAAAAAAACGCCTGCAGCTTGCAGGCGTCTCTAAGCAGGAAATTCTTGATTTTCTACGGTGCTGTCGGCTGCAGTGCAGTGCGCACAAACAACCCTTTAGACCGTGCCCATACTGCCCCCCAGTATAGGACCGCATTTAACATAATACAAATTATGCGAAATTACTCTCGCCAAACTCAGCCGCTACCATTCGGCTTTTTTGCCCGAAACGCCTGCGCAACCTGTCAACGATTGTCATCCACCCATCGCTGATAGGCCCGCGAAATCGCTTCGTCACGGCTAATTCCAGGCGACCGCCTCATTTCGTGGGCAATCATTCGCTCTATCGCGGGCCGATCATGCAACGTCGCCGAAAGCAGCTTGCGCATGTTTTCAATGGACTGGGCACTAGGCGGTTCAAGCTCAAGTTCGCTTGGCTGCCCTAGGACCGGCCGACGATTGCGCCGGATAGCAGGACGATCCGGCCACTGGATCGACGTACGCGGCTTCGGTCGTGAGCCTCGGCCAATCAGCGTGCCCAGCAGCCAAATCAGCGGCAACAGCACCAGCAGCCATTGCAAGACGCCAAAACCGGCCAGCACTTCGCGCATATCGCCTCCCTTGCATTTTCGGAAATTCTACAAGGGTTCATCGCCGGTTAGCGACCGGTGCGCGAGTGACGCGCCAGGCTGTCGGCGCATCGAACTCGGTGAATTTTGGCGCGTGGGGGCTCTGAAAGCAGCGCCTTGAGCGAATCCTTCAGCCGCAGCGGGAATTTTCCGTATCGGCCTTTGGCGTGCCACGGCGATAGCATCGAATAGATGCCGTCGCTGTAGTCCTCGTGGAATACGCGCCTTGTGTCGCGGCACTCATACAGGTTGAGCCATTGTCGCCACAAATCCGAATTGATCCCGGTCATATAACGAAACAAACCGCAGAACGCTAGGATAGTTAGTCTAGATGGACATCGAGTCTGCTGATCGTCACGCCGACAGAACGCGTGCTGCCAAGGCGGCCTGCCGGCACCGGGGTATGCCTTTTGGCCAAATTTAGAGAACCTCCATCCGACACGCCAAACGTCGCACGGAGAAAGCAACGCGCCTGGTTTTCAACAAAACCATCCAGAAGCATGTTACTGCTCGTCATGGCGATACTCCTCCTTCTGGCCGCGATCGGCGCATATGGCTGGCGTCACTGGGCACAAGCGGCACCGCACTATTCAACTGTTATGGCAGATCGGGGCTCGGTCGCGCAGGCGGTAATATCCAGCGGCACGGTCAATCCGGTGACGACGATCCAGGTCGGCACCTATGTGTCGGGAGTGATCCAGACCATCCTGTGCGACTTCAATACCCAGGTGAAAGCCGGACAATTGTGCGCGAAGATCGATCCGCGCCCCTATCAGACTGTCGTCGAGCAGGCGGCGGCAGTGCTCGGCACGGTACGCGCCCAGCTCGAAAAGGACCGGGCAAACCTGAACTATGCCAAGCTCATCGACGAGCGCAATGCGATGCTGCTCCAACGCGGCATCGTATCCCAGGAAACGGCCGACACCTCGCGCAACGCCTACAACCAGGCCAAGGCGCAGCTGGCCCTGGATCAGGCGGATATCGTGCAACGCCAGGCGCAGCTGCAAGCCGCCCGCATCAACCTTGGCTACACCGATATCGTCTCGCCAGTCAACGGCACGGTCGTGTCGCGCAACGTCACCCAGGGACAAACGGTGGCGGCGAGCTTCCAGACGCCGACCCTTTTTCTGATCGCGACGGACCTGACCAAGATGCAGGTCGACACCAACGTCAGCGAATCCGACATCGGCCGCATCGCCGTCGGAAATCTCGCCACCTTCACCGTATCGGCCTTTCCGGACCGGCAGTTCTCCGGTCAGGTCGAACAGATACGCCAGGCGCCGCAGACCGTACAGAATGTCGTGACTTATGACGTGGTGGTCAGCGTTCCCAATCTCGACTTGGCGCTCAAGCCCGGCATGACGGCCTCGATCCGCATCGTGACCAGACGCGCGGACAACGTGCTGCGTGTTCCCGATCAGGCCTTGCGCTACCGCCCCGCCGCCGCGGCAGGTCAGGGGCGGCCCTCTACCGGCGGCGTAGCAGGCGATGCGGCCGCACGCCCGAAGGGTTCCGCGCATGTCTGGATACTCGCCGACGACAAACCGCGCCGCGTCCCGGTCACGGTCGGGCTCGATGACGACACCTATGCGGAGATCACGGGTGGCGACCTGCACGAGGGAGATGCAGTGATCGTTTCGGAGAGCAGCGAATCGGCCGCCCCGCCCCGGACGGCGCCAATCGGCATGACGCCATTGCGGCGGTGACACGATGGCCGACGTCTGCATCGAGGCTAGAAACCTCACGCGCATCTACCGGGTCGGCGACGTCGATGTCCATGCGCTGCGCGGCGTCAGCCTGACAATCGAAAGCGGCGAATTCGTCGCCATCATGGGTTCGTCCGGTTCCGGCAAGTCGACCCTGATGGCAATCCTCGGCTGCCTCGACCAACCCAGCAGCGGCGCCTACTTCTTCGAGGGCACCGACGTCGCCAGGCTGACCGAGCCCGAACTGGCCGACATCCGCAGCGAGCGGCTGGGCTTCGTATTCCAGAGCTTCAATCTGCTGGCGCGCACCAGTGCGATCGAAAACGTGGCGCTGCCGCTGTTCTATGCCCACAGGGGTGCCACCGAGAGGAAACAGCGCATCGAACGCGCGCGCGCCGCGCTCGCCCTGCTCGGTCTAGGCGACCGGGAGAACAATACACCGGCGCAACTGTCGGGTGGACAGCAACAGCGCGTGGCGATCGCGCGCGCCCTGATCAATTCTCCGAGCGTGTTGCTGGCCGACGAGCCGACCGGCAATCTCGATTCGCGCACCTCGCATGAAATCATGGAAACGCTGGTACGGCTGAATCGGGAACAGGGCGTCACTATCGCCGTCGTCACGCACGAGTCCGACATTGCCGCCTATGCGCAACGGGTGGTGACCATGCGCGACGGCCAGGTGCTGTCCGATGAACGCAATGCGCCGGGCAGAGCGCCACCACCGGCTGCCGCAGGTATACCGACTGCCCTCCCCGCCATGCCGGACACTGACCGGGCGGCAGCGCATTCATGGGCCTTCGGCATGATGATATTGACCGCCGCGGCGCAGGCGCTCCGGCGCAACAAGACACGCTCGCTCCTGACGATGCTCGGCGTGTTCATCGGCGTGGCCGCACTGATCGCGATGATTGCCGTTGGTCAGGGCGCGAACGAGGCGGTACGCAAGCAGATCGAAAGTCTCGGTACCAACCTGTTCGTGGTGGTGCCGGGCGCGACCACCAGCGGTGGGGTGCGCGCCGGCTTCGGCAGCGCGTCGACCCTGACGGTGGCCGACGCCGAGGCGATCCGGCATGAGTGTGCGTCGGTCAGCGCCGTCAGCTACCTGATCCGCCAGACCGGCCAGGTACAGTACCGCGACCAGAACTGGACCACCGTCATCCAGGGTGTGACGGCCAGCTATCCGCAAGCCACCAACTGGCATGTCGCCGAAGGCAGGATGCTGACTGCGGAGGATGACCGCGGCGCGGCCCTGGTCGTGGTCATCGGCGAGACAGTGCGCCGCCAGCTGTTCGCGCCCGACGAAAGCCCGGTCGGCGCCAACATCCTGGTGCGCAGCGTGCCGCTGCGAGTGGTCGGCCTTTACGCCGCGAAAGGACAAACTCCCTTCGGCCAGGATCAGGACGACGTGGTGATGATCCCGTTCGGCACGGCCGAGCGCAAGATACTCGGGGTCGCCACGCCGAGCCAGCAGAGCCAGGTGAACTCCGCCTATCCACAGGCGCCGAATCCGTTCGGTCTGCAGGCACGCCTGACCGGTTACGTCAACCAGATCTACGTGCAGGCGGCCGGCGCCGCGCAGGTGCATGCCGCCATCGATGAGGTCACGGCGACGCTCAACCGCAGGCATCGCATCAAACCGGGCGACACCGCCGATTTCAACGTCCGCAACCTGAGCCAGATCGCCGACACCGCCGAAGGTAGCAGCCGCATCATGGCGGCCCTGCTGGCCGTGGTGGCCTCGATCTCCCTGCTGGTCGGCGGTATCGGCATCATGAACATCCTGCTGGTCTCGGTTACCGAGCGCACGCGCGAAGTCGGATTGCGCATGGCGATCGGCGCGCATCGCAGCCATGTCCTGCTGCAGTTCCTGGCCGAGGCGGTGTTCATGAGCCTCGTCGGCGGACTGGCCGGTATCGTTGCCGGCACGATCGCCACTGGAGTCATCGCGGTGGTCGCCAAATGGCCAACCGTCGTCTCGCCGGTGGCAATGGTCGGCGGCTTCGTATTCTCTGCGGCGGTCGGCATCTTCTTCGGGTACTACCCGGCGCGCAAGGCAGCCAGGCTCAATCCCATCGAGGCCTTGCGGTATGAGTAGGCAATCGGCCAGCTTACTGCGCGATGGCGCCATCAGCAGCGGCCTCGTCATGGCCGCCGCGCTCACGCTGGCCGGCTGCGCCGCCGGACCCGATTTTGTGCGCCCGCCCGCCCCGGCGATCTCGTCCTACACGCCATCGGACCCCGTCGCCGTACCGGGCGAAGCAGGCGCGGCAGCGCAGACCATCAGGCAAGGCAGGGACGTACCGGAACGCTGGTGGCGAACGTTCGGATCACCGGCGCTGGACGATCTGGTCGCACAGGCACTCGCCGCCAGTCCGTCTCAGGAAGCCGCCCGGGCGACCGCGGCCCAGGCAGCCGCGCTGGTGGCTGCGGCGCGCGGCAGCGCTTACCCGGAGATCAGCATTGCCGCATCGGTAACGCGCGCCAACGGAACGCGCGGCGGCATTACCGGCGCATCCGGCAATCTGTTCGAACTGGGGCCGGCAGCCACGTTCGATCCGGATCCATTCGGTGGTATCCGGCGCCGCATCGAGCAGGCGCAAGCCATCGCCGAATTTCAGCAAGCGCAGTGGCAGGCGGCGCGATTGACCCTTGCCGGCAACACGGTGCTGCAATCCATCGCCCTGGCGACAGCCGCCGAACAGATCACCGCCGTGCGGGACATTATTGGCGTCGACCAACGGAATCTCGAACTGGTGGAAATCTCGTCCACGGCCGGCAAGTCGGCGCGACTAGACGTGCTGACGGCCGAAAGCCAGCTGAGCAACGACCTCGCGCTATTGCCGCCGCTGGAACAGCAGGCGAGCGTCGCACGGCACGCCCTCGCGGTGCTGATTGGGAAGACGCCGGCGGAATGGTCGCCGCCGAAATTCGATCTGGCGAAGTTCGCCTTACCGCAGGAATTGCCATTGACCCTCCCTTCCCGGCTCGCCCGGCGTCATCCCGACATTCGCGCGGCCGAGGCGCAACTGCATGCGGCGAACGCCGCGATCGGCATTGCCACGGCCCAGCTCTATCCCGGCATTACCTTGAGCGCTAACTGGACCGCGACGGCGGGTACGGCAGGAGGATTGTTCGGCGGCGATACTTTATGGAATCTCGCCGCCAGCCTGGTCGCCCCGGTCTTCAATGGCCATGCCCTCGCGGCACAGCGCGATGCCGCCGTCGAAGCCTATGCCGCGCAGCTCGCCAATTACCGGCAGGCGCTGCTACAGGTGTTCGGCCGCGTGGCCGACGTGCTCGAGTCGCTGTCGCACGATGCCGCCCAGTTGCAGGCCCAGTTCAAGGCACTGGAAACGGCGCAGGCCGCATTGGCATTGACTCAGGAGAGCTACCAGGCCGGTCAGGCGAGCTTGCTGCAGCTGCTGGAGTCGCAGCGCCTGTACCAGCAGGCACGCATCGGATATGCGCGCAGCAAGGGGCAGCGATATTCCGATACCGCACAGTTGTTCATCGCGCTGGGCGGATCGAGCGAGCTTGCCGATCTAGAAAATGCGCGACCAGGCTTGGCACGCGACTGATAAATTTTTTCGCCATGGATACACCGTCTATGATCGCGCGCACTGCCGTCGAACTGCGAGAATTGAAACGCTGCTTCGGCGATCTGGTCGCCGTCAACGGTATCAACCTGGTCATTCCGGCAGGCATGATTTACGGCCTTCTGGGAACGAATGGCGCCGGCAAGACTACAGTCATCAAAATGCTGACCACGTTGCTGCCGCCAACCAGCGGCACGGCGCTCGTCGCCGGCTACGACATTGTGAAGGAGCCGTTTGACGTACGACGCCATATCGGTTACGTCTCGCAAATGCTCTCGGCTGACGGTGAACTGAGCGGCTACGAGAATCTTTTGATCTCGGCCAAGCTGTATGGGCTTCCCCGTACCGAACGCCAGCAGCGGATTCATCAAGCATTGCGTTTTATGGAACTGGAGTCCGTCGCGAACCGGCTGGTCAGCCATTATTCAGGTGGGATGATCCGGCGCCTGGAGATCGCGCAGGCGATGCTGCATCGGCCGCCCGTGCTGTTTCTCGACGAACCCACCGTCGGACTCGACCCAGCCGCACGGCACGGCGTCTGGCAACGCATCCGCGATCTGCGCGATGAGTTCGGCACGACGATCCTGATGACGACGCACGACATGGACGAAGCCGACCAGTTGTGCGAATCGCTGGATTTCATGCATCAAGGGAATCTGGTGGCCCAGGGAAAGCCGGCGACGTTGAAGAGTCAGCATGGAGAGCACGCGACGCTCGATGACGTCTTCATCGATCTTACCGGCGCCTCGATTATCGAACGAGAGGATTACCGAAATGTGGCCCAGCTCCGTCAGACCTTCAAACGTCTCGAATAGGTTGCGACTGGCAGGCGACGCCTTCTGGCAAATGCTGGCCGTTGCGGAAGCCGATGTGCGCAAGTTGCGTCACGATCCCTGGGAGCTGCTCACACGCATGGTGCAGCCGGCGCTGTGGTTGTTGATCTTCGGGCAGGTGCTGGCGCGCACGCGGGCAATTCCGACCGGACCGATCGGCTACATGGAATTCGTGGCGCCCGGCATCCTGGCGCAAAGCGTGCTGTTTGTCGCAATCTTCTACGGCGTGTCCCTCATCTGGGAGCGCGACCTCGGCATCGTGCATAAGTACCTTGCAAGTCCGGCGCCTCGCGGTTCACTGGTGCTGGGCCGGGCACTGGCTTCCGGCATACGGGGCATTTCGCAAGCCGGAGTGGTTTACCTTCTGGCGGTGTTGCTCGGCGTGCCGCTGCGATGGACGCCGGCGGATGTGACCGGCGCCGTTTTGATGGTCATGCTGGCTGCTGCTGTTTTTTCAACCTTTTCCCTGATCGTGGCCTGCATCGTCAAGACCAGGGAACGTTTCATGGGTATCGGACAGGTCCTGACCATGCCCTTGTTCTTCGCCAGCAATGCCATCTATCCGCTGTCCATCATGCCCGACTGGCTGCGCACGACGGCCGTATACAATCCCCTGACTTACCAGGTCGATGCCTTGCGCCGCCTGATGATCGACGGCGCTTCGAGCGCCCTCGGCCTGGCGACCGATTTTGCCGTGCAGTTGGCGGCGCTTGTGATTCTCACGGGCGTGGCAACGCGGCTCTATCCCCGGATCATCAATTGAGCGGCAGATTGCCTGCCGTGTGAGTCAGTTCAAATGGGAAGACTACCCTTCTCGGCAATACTTGCGTCGGCAAGACCGTTCAGATGACGGAGTTGGTGCAGGAATACATCTTTTCTCATGGTGGCACCGATGTGCGCCGGCGTGGGCGAGCAAATGGCAAAGGAAAGAACTGCAGCAAGAGGTGCACGGGGCTGGCATCCTATTCATGAGCTTCCAAGTCAACCTGCAGGCCAGCGCTCGAGGAATAAATTCCACAGACGTTTCCACGCTCGCCAATCATGGCCGCCCCGCACGACGAATACATTGTCATCAGGCAGGGTTTCTCCCAGCAACCGATTCTCCGGCGCAAAACGATCTGCGCTGCCATAGCCAAGATAGATTTTCGGCACATCCGGTTTCTCGGGCCGCCGTTCGGCGCGGGCCTTTATCCAGGCCCATAGATGCCGCGCATAGTCGGAATTCTCGACATGGCCGGGATGCCAATGGCGGACACCGCCCGCACGCTGAATGTCCTGTGTAAGCGTCTTGTCGCCAAGATAAGGAGCCAACAGCACTATGCCGGCTATGGATTCGGCATGACGAGCGGCGTAACACGCTGCGCCAAAGCCGCCCATTGAGATGCCGGCCAGCCACAGCTCGCGATATCCCGCCGCATGGGCAGATGTGATTACTTCATCTGTCAACCGCTGGAGAATGCTGCGGGCCGCGTAATAGCCGAAATGCGCGTCTAGAGCGATTGCATCGGTTGCACTGTGATGGCGACGCAAGGCATTCACAAAACCGTGGTGTTCGAAATCCTCGGCGAGATCACCGATTCCAGGAAGAAAAATGATCAACCTGTCCGTAGCCGAACCGGCCCGATATTCGATTCTGACGATCGGTTCTACTACGGTCAGAAACGGCTTGCTCTGGGGCCGGTTAAGAGAGAGTAGCGCCCGCAATCTACGGTCCGTTTTCCTTGCCCAGTAAGAGAGGTCGGGCAGCATGTCAGATCCCCCACCAAAATTTCTACCGTTCTTTCAAAGTCATTCTCGCCATCACGACGGTATTCGACCTCCATAATTGCAGAAAATACTCACGCTGCCTAAAAGCTGCTTTTTCCGATGTATATAATGGTCAAGGCGCCTCCCTTGAATTCAAGGAATTCCTCTTGAGCACCAACTTGCGGCATGGGAACTTCGCCGGCGCCCGCCGTTTGGTTCGCTTGCTGGCCGGCCTGCTGCGCCGAGCGTTTGCCCTATATGCGATTACGCTATTTGCGGCGCTTGTTGCCACATTTTTCCTGGTGGCCAAGCCCCTTCGCAGCGTTGCTGCAAAGCGTCGCGTCGCCAGAACAATGGCGCGTCTTTTTTTCCATATCTTGCGCATGCCCTTGACAGCCAAGGGCCTTGATCGGCTGCCCTCGGAACCACATATTCTGCTCGTCAATCACTCAAGTTTTCTCGATGCGATCGTCTTGACAGCGCTGCTTCCGGCAACCCCAGGATATACATTTACGACGCGCCAGGAGTTCCGCGCTCAGAGCCTGCTCTGCCCTATCCTGAGGCAAGTTCATGTACTCGTTCTCGATGCCTCGGAGCGAGCACATGGCGCCAATATCGATTTGATGTCGGCAGCCTTGCGCCGCGGCGAGAGCCTGGTGATTTTTCCAGAGGGCGGTTTCGTCTCAGGCCCCGGCCTGTTGGAGTTTCACAGCGGCGCATTCATCGTTGCTTCCCGCACCGAAGTTGATGTCGTCACTGTCGGGTTGCGCGGCACACGAACCGCCCTACCATTGGGGACCTGGTCTCTGCGCCGCGTCCCCATTTCCATTGAAATCGGCCCCGCCTTCAAGTGCATTTCGGAACAGCCGGCCGAAGTGCAGACAGTAAGCACCGCCGCTCGGGCGGCCATGCTTGCCTTGTGCGGCGAGCCCTCGTCGTCTCTGCGGGTCGACACTCTTTCTTTTCAGCATCGAATCAAGCATTGATTGTCCGCTGTGCCCAGATGCAGACTAGCAACACCGGTTTCCTTGTCACTCCCATACAGCGTGTGTGGATTGTCCCTTTTCGGAGATCGTCCGCTTCAGTACTTCGAGCCATGCAGCACTGGCGATACCTGCGATGAATGCGGCTGCTACCGCCTCCATCGGCGGTGTGACAAATCGAAATGGAGCAGCCAGAACCGGCAGGTAAATCACCGCAATCAAAAAAATCATTGCCGCGGCGGCAATGAACCAAGGTACCGGATTGGAAAGGCGCAGCGCCTGCAGTCCGCTGCGGTGGCGTGAGAGATTGGAAAACAACAGCGCGAGATTCACCGCCACCAATGCCGCAAACGCGACGGCCCTTGCTTCGCCTTCCGGCAGCCAGCCAGAGGCCAATTGGAATATGCCAAGGACAACCGCGAGCATGCTTGTTCCCTGCAAGACCGCAAGCAGAGCGTCGCGCCGTGACAGGAGCGGTACATTGGTGGGTCGCGGCGGCTGGCGCATCGCCTCCTCGTCGGAGCGCTCGTTTTCATATGCCAGCGAACAGGCGGGGTCGATGATCAGCTCAAGGAATGCGATATGCATCGGGTACAACAAGACCGGCCAGCCCAACAACGCAGGAAGAAGAACCATCCCGGCGATCGGGACATGCATCGAAAGTACATATCGCATCGCGCCTTGCATATTTGTGTAAATACGTCGTCCAAGGCGAATCCCGCGCACTATGGAAGCGAAGTTGTCGTCGAGCAGGACGATGGAGGCCGCTTCGCGCGCGACATCGGTCCCCCGCCCTCCCATTGCGATCCCGACATGCGCAGATTTCAGCGCAGGAGAATCGTTGACCCCGTCACCTGTCATGGCAACAATCGCCCCATCCGCTTTCAATGCCTGAACTATTCTCAGTTTCTGGTCGGGCGTAATACGGGCACAGACGTTGGTATCTTGGAGTCGTTGCCGAAGCTGGACGTCGTTGAGGCTGTCCAGTTCCTCGCCACTGATGACAGTGCGTGGTGCCAGCCCAGCCATGTGCGCGATACGCAACGCGGTTGCCGGGTAGTCTCCGGTAATCATCAGCACACGGATGCCTGCCTGCCTGCATTGGAGCACCGCGTCTGGAATTTCCGATCGCAATGGATCGTCCAGCCCTACCAACCCTAGATAGCGATAAGCGAAACCCTGCTGTGCATCGGGCAGCGGCCCTGCGCCAACCTCCGCCCGGGCGACCGCCAGCACCCGCAAGCCTCGCATCGCCATGCCATCCACCGCAGCGCGCATGGCCGCCGCTTCCGGTCCATTCATCCGGCAAAGGCTTGCGATCGCCTCCGGCGCTCCCTTGGCTGCCGCCAGACGAGCCGCCTTCCCTTCGGATGACCATACCTGGGTCATGGCCCACAAGGAAGGCGACAGTGGATAGGTGCGCACCAATCCGGTTTGCCGCATCGAGGAAGCATCCTCGGAAAATCTGTCGGCGAACGCATGGATCGCCTTCTCCATCGGATCGAACGGTTCCGGCTTGCTCGCCAGCGACGCGATGCATGCCAATTCGGCGAAACACGGCCCCGGAGCGGCCAGGTCGGTGGCCTTCGTGTCGACAGTACTGCCGCACGCGTGCAAGGACGCGACCGCCATCCGATTTTCAGTCAGGGTTCCAGTCTTGTCCGTGCACAGCACGGAGATCGTGCCCAATGTCTCGATGGCCGACAGGCGGCGGGTGAGCACCTGCACCCGCGACAGCCGCCAGGCGCCGATCGCCGGAAATACCGTCAGGATGACCGGAAATTCCTCCGGCAGCATGGACATCGACAAGGCGATGCCGGCCAGAATCGCCGAGAGCCATGCGCCACTCCCGAAGCCATATACGCCGATTACCAGCAGGCTGAGCGCCAGACCCGCGATGGAAAATATTCGAACCAGCCGTCGAACCTCCCGCTGCAAAGGCGAACGCTCTGCCGCCAGTCCGTGCAGCGCACTGCCGATTCGGCCGATTTCCGTGCGCAGCCCGGTGTCGCTAACCTCCATGGTGCCGTCGCCCTGGACGACCAGAGTACCGGACCAGACGTATGGGAGCTCCTCTCCGCCCGGTCGATGCGGCGCTGCCTGCGGGACATCTCCGGCAGCCAGCTTCTTCACCGGTAATGCCTCCCCAGTGAGCAGGGATTCGTCGACCTGGAGATTGGCTGCCGCCACCAGGACGCCGTCCGCGACGATCCGGTCGCCCTCCGACAGGAACAGGACATCACCGCGCACGACCGCCGTGCTCGGGATCTTCTTGCGGGCGCCGTCGCGCAGAACTATCGCATGAGGGGTGCTGAGATCGCGCAGCGCCTCAAGAGCACGCTCCGTCTTGCCTTCCTGATAGAGCGTTAGACCGACGGTCACGCACACCATGAGAAGCAATAGCAGGCCCTCGTGCAGATCGCCGAGAATCAGGTACAACGCCGAAGCCACCGCCAACAGCAGAAACATCGGCTCCCGCACCGCGTCCCATAAAATTGCCTGCCAGCGGCTTTTCAGAACGGGAAGCGCATTCGCCCCATCCTCCTTGAGGCGGGTGGCGGCCTCGGTTTCGGTCAAACCGCATCGGTCGAGTGAGGAGTTCATTGCCTCCGCTCTTTTCTCAGACAGCTTTCTGTCCGTCCGCAGTGCTTGTAATACGTCTGGTGCAAATCCATGCGGATTCCCCGTCAAGAAATTCAAGCTGTCTTGCGTTTGCCTGCCGCCCGGATTCCGGATGCGCTACTCCCGATGCCGGTTGAAAACCTTGGGCTCATTATATGGATCACGCGGGCCGGGCCGGATTCCGAGGAACTTTGATCTGGATCACCCGTCATGCCGGATGACGCGCGCATTCTTGTATTCCGCTTGCATGTCAACCCATGCCGCCATTGACCCGGAGTTCTCCAAGGACGGGGTTTCCGCATCGCTCGTTGGCTGTGATGCCGGTTGATAGGCAGGCGGGAGGAGGCACAACGAATTGGCACTTGCTGCACTATCGCTGTATCTCGGCCAGATTTTGGCGACCTGTTTTTTTCGAGGATCGGTTCGGTCTCGTTACACACCGATGCCATCCTGACCGACTGACTATCACTATCCAATTTTTGCCAACATGCTTGTCGGTATCGTCGGGTATCCCTGCGGGAGCATCTGTTGATCGGCCAGACGTATTCAAACAGCAGTACCGTAACTGTGGAAATGCGTCGATGGCCTTGGTATGTTTGGAAATCGGCGTTGGCGCCGGCGTCAAGTATCTTCCGCCTCCGCATGGCGCATGTCGAGAGGCCTATTCGGAGCCAGGTGTTTCGATCGATCCGGGTGCAGGCAAATGCAGTGTGCGGACCGTGCGTTCTTCCGCGGGATGGCGAGCGTATGGCGGCACGGAAAATATTTTCAAGCGCCCTCCTGTTGCATGGACACCTACTCTCCGACGCCAACCACGACGGACTCCGCCCTGCCGGTGTTCAGCCTGCGATCAGTAAGCAAGACCTACGGCAGTGGAGAAGTCAGTGTGCGCGCCCTGGATGGTGTGGACTTCGACCTGTACGAAGGGGAGTTTGTCGTGCTGCTCGGCGCCTCGGGCGGTGGGAAGTCCACACTGCTTAACATTCTGGGTGGGCTGGACACGGCGAGTGCCGGCAGCGTGCGCTGGTACGGCCAGGAAATGTGCGGCGCCGACGAGTCGGAACTGACGCGCTTCCGGCGTCGGCACATCGGCTTCGTCTTCCAGTTCTACAACCTGGTCCCCAGCCTCACTGCGCTGGAAAATGTCGAACTGGTGACGGAGATCAGCGAGGACCCCATGCCGGCCGCCGAAGCGCTGGAACTGGTCGGACTCGGCGAGCGGCTGCATCATTTCCCGGCACAGCTGTCCGGCGGTGAGCAGCAGCGGGTGGCGGTGGCGCGCGCCGTTGCCAAGCGCCCCGAGGTTCTGCTGTGCGACGAGCCGACCGGTGCGCTGGATGTGCGTACCGGGCAGATGGTGTTGAGCGTGCTGGACCGCGTCAACCGCGATCTGGGAACCACCACGGTGGTCATTACTCACAATGCGGCGATCGCGGGCATGGCGCACCGGGTGGTGTCGATCAGCAGCGGGCGCATCACCGGGGTCGAGCGCAACTCCTGTCGCCTGCGGCCGGAAGAGGTGCAGTGGTGATGCCCATGCGCGGATTGCGCGCGCTCGACCGCAAGCTGCTGCGTGACCTCTGGCGCATGCGCGGACAGGCGGCGGCGATCGCGCTGGTCGCCATGTGCGGCATCGCTACCTTTGTTTCCCTGCGCAGCGCCTACGAAGCCTTGAGCGCGTCGCAGCATGCCTATTACGAGCGCAACCGTTTCGCAGACGTGTTCGCCAACTTCAAGCGCGCGCCCATCACGCTACTAGCCAAGGTAAGTGCCATCCCCGGCGTGAACGAGGCCGAAGGGCGGGTGGTGGCGGACGCCTCGCTGGACGTGCCTGGCCTGGAGGAGCCCGCCAGCGGCCGACTCGTTTCCCTGCCTGAACAGGAAGGAACTGGCCTGAACCGCTTGCATCTGCGCGTCGGTCGTCTTCCGCAGACCGGCAATGCGCACGAGGCGGTCGTCAGCGAAGCGTTTGCGGCAGCCAACGCCCTGCGGCCGGGATCCACCGTGGGCGCCGTCATCAACGGCAGAAAAGAACGCCTGTTGATCACTGGGATCGGAATATCGCCGGAATACATCAACGAGATCAAAGGCAACAGCTTCCCCGATAACCGCCGTTTCGGCGTGCTGTGGATGGACCATGACGGCCTTGCCGGCGCCCTCGACATGCGCGAAGCGATGAACGACGTGGCCGTCACGCTGGCCGCGCACGCCAGCGAACGGCAGGTGATCGACCGGCTCGATGCCCTGCTCGCGTCCTATGGGTCGCTCGGCGCCTACGGACGCGAGGATCAGCTCTCGCACAACTTCCTGTCCAACGAACTGGCGCAGAACCGGGTCAGCAGCACCGTGATCCCGGCCATCTTTCTCGGCGTGGTGGCCTTTCTGACGCACAACGTGCTGCTGCGGTTGACGGCGCTCCAGCGCGCACAGATCGCACTGCTCAAGAGCTTCGGCTACGGCAATGCGGCGATCGGCATGCACTACGTCAAGTTCGCGCTGGTCACCGTACTCGGCGGTGCGGTCCTGGGCATCGCCGTGGGCATCTGGCTCGGGCACGGGCTGGCAGGACTGTATGCCCGCTTCTACCATTTTCCCCGGCTGGAGTTCGGCCTGTCAGCTTTCTCACTGGCAGCCTCGCTGCTGATCGCCGCCGTCGCCGCGCTCGGCGGTGCGGCGCTGGCGGCGGCACGCGTGCTTAGGCTGCGCCCCGCGGAAGCCATGCGCCCGGACGCTCCCGCGCGCTTCCGGCCAGGGCCGGTGGAGCGCTTGGGCCTGCAGCGCTACATGGGCTTGCCGCTGCGCATGGTGATGCGCAACCTGGAACGCAATCCGGCCAGGTCGCTGCTGTCCATCCTCGGCCTGGCGCTGGCGGTTTCGCTCACGGTCACTAGCCGCTTCACCTTCGACGCACTGGAAGAGATCATCCGCATCCAGTTCCGCACCGCGCAGCGTGACGACCTTACGGTAGCGCTTAACGAGAAAAGAGACATCGACGTCGTGCGCAATCTCGTCTCTCTACCCGGTGTGCTGCGCGTGGAACCCTTCCGCAGCGCACCGGTGCGCCTACGCCTGGCCCATCGCGTCAAGAAGACCATCATCGTCGGCATGGAACCGGGCGGCGACTTGCGCAGGATTCTCGACGAAGACGAACGTCCGGTCCGGCTACCGGACGAAGGCATCGTGCTGTCGGCGAAGCTGGCAGAGGTGCTGGGCGCCGCGGCCGGAGATCGGCTGACGGTAGAGTTCCTGGATGGCCAGCGCCGGATCGCACAGGTCCCGGTCATGCGTGTGATTGACGAACCGCTCGGCGTGCTGTCCTACATGGATCTGCGCGCCTTGGCGCGGCTGGCGGCCGAACCGGCGACCGCATCCGGTGCCTATCTCGCTGTCGATGGCGTGCGCCGGCAGGCGCTGTACCGGGAGCTCAAGGCGATTCCCGCGGTCGCCAGCGTGACGCTGCGCGAGGCGACGCTGGAAAGTTTCATGGCCACGGTGGTTGAAAACATGCGGATCAACACGGTGGTGGTGCTGAGCTTCGCGTGTGCGATTGCCTTCGGCGTGGTCTACAACTCCGCGCGCATTGCCTTGTCCGAGCACGCGGTCGAGCTTGCCAGCCTGCGCATCCTCGGCTTCACCCAGGTGGAAGTCGCACGCATGCTGCTCGGTCAGCAGGCGCTGCTCACGCTGGCCGCCCTTCCCTTCGGCTGTCTGCTCGGTTATGCGCTGTCCGCCATGCTATCCGTCCTGCTCAGTCAGGAATTGTTCCGCATTCCCCTGGTGGTCAGCCGCCAGACCTTTGCCTTCGCCGTCGGGGTGGTGCTGTTCGCCGCCGCCGCGTCCGGCCTGCTGGTCTGGCGCCGCATGCAGAGGCTCGACCTGATCGCCGTGCTCAAGACCCGGGAATGAAGATGGACACGCGCAACCGGGAAACCACCTTCGGAATCAAGCGCGCCGCCCGCCCGGCGCAACGACTGCGCCGCTGGGCGCTGTGGATCGCGCTCGCCGCCGTGGTTACAGTGCTCGGCTGGCTGTTGCTGGCGCCGCGCCCGCTACGCGTGGAAACCGGCCGGGTGGTGGAAGGCCCGTTGCAGGTGACGATAGACAATCAGGGGCAGGTGCGGGCGCACGACAAGTACGTGGTGGCCGCTCCGGTCGCCGGCGAGCTCGAACGCAACGATCTGCACGACGGCGATCCGGTGCACAGGGATATGGTCGTCGCTACGCTGGACCCGCTGCCGATGGATGCGCGCCAGCGCGATGAGGCACAAGCGCGGCTGGATGCCGCCCAGGCATTGGCCCGCGAAGCCGGCCTGCAGGCACAACGCGCCAGCGCCGATCTGTCGCTTGCCGCCAGCGAGCGCGAACGTGCCGAGCGTCTGCTCAAGGACAACTTCGTTTCCGGACAGGCGTTGGAAAGAGCGGCGGTCGCGGAAAAAATGGCGCGCGCGAGCCTGGAGGCGGCGCGCTTCCGGCAGCAGGCGGCTCAGGCCGACGTCAAGGCGGCCCAGGCGGCTCTGGTTGCGGTCGCCGCACCGGCCGGCCGGCGCCAGCTTGCGCTCGCATCGCCGGTCGATGGTTACATTCTCAAGGTGCATGAAAAGAGCGAGCGTACCGTGCCGGCGGGCACCCCACTGGTGACGATCGGCGATCCTACCCGCTACGAGGTGGTGGTGGACGTGCTTTCCACCGACGCCGTGAAGATCCGGCCGGGAAACCTGATGCTGCTCGAAGGCTGGGGCGGCGACACGGCGCTGCGTGCCCGGGTACGCCTAGTGGAACCGGTGGCCTTCACCAAGGTGTCGGCGCTGGGCGTCGAAGAGCAGCGAGTCAACGTCATCGCCGACCCGGTGGATGACCTCGGACCGCTCGGCGACGGCTACCGGGTCGAAGGACGCGTCGTCATCTGGAAACAGGAACGGGTGCTGAAGGCGCCCGGCAGCAGCCTGTTCCGTGTCGGCGATGCCTGGCACGTCTTCGTGGTCGAGGGCGGGCGTGCGCGCGAACGCACGGTCACGGTAGGACAACGCAACCAGGATGAAGCGCAACTGCTCTCGGGTGTGACGTCCGGTACGGTGCTGGTGCGCTATCCAAACAACCAGTTGAAGGACGGAGCGCGTGTGGAATCCGCACAATGAAGCCGACGGTACGGTGGCGGCTGCCGGCCGTGTGGCGGCCGCCGCGCCGGAGTATCGGGAATTGCCCGGACTCCGCAAGTACGGCCGCGGCGAGCATGTTGATGGCCGTGCGCCCTGGTGGCGCTTCGAGCTGACGGAAAACCTCGCGGCCTTCCAAGCCTCTGTCACCGGCTTGTCGGACGCTGAAGCCAGGCACAGGTTGCAATACCAGGGCCGCAATGTCGTGGGGCAACGGCAAGCCGCCGGAATCGTGCGGCAAGTGGTCGCGCGCTTGCTCAACCCTTTGATTCTTCTGCTGCTGTTTGCGGGCACAATTTCTGCCGCCACGGGCGAGCATGTCGGCGCGGTATTGATCTTCGCCATGGTCGTCCTGAGCACCGTACTGGATCTGGTGCAGGAGCGGCGTGCCGTCCGGGCTGCGGAGCGGCTTCGGCGATCCGTATCCTTGCGCGCGCATGTGCTGCGAGACGGCACGGAGCGCGAACTGGATGCGCAGGAGCTGGTGGCAGGCGACGTCGTGCTTCTCTCGGCCGGCCAACTGGCGCCGGCCGACGGACGAGTGCTGCAGGCCAAAGACTGCTTCGTCAATCAGGCAGCGCTCACCGGCGAGTCCTACCCGGTGGAGAAACTGGCGGCGGGTCCGGCCATCAGCGAAGCCCTGCATGATGCGGTCAATGCCGTCTTCATGGGTACCAGCGTGCTGTCCGGGGAATGCCGAATGCTGGTATGCGCCACCGGCACCCGGACCGAAATCGGTCACGTTGCAAAGGCACTTGCCACAAGGCGCGAAGATACGGCGTTCGACCGCGGTATTCGCGACTTCGGCCGCATGATCCTGAACGTGACGCTGATCCTGGTGATCTTTGTCATGCTGGCGAATCTGGCGACGCAAAAGCCCGTGCTCGAAGCCTTCATGTTCTCCCTGGCCCTGGCAGTCGGCCTGACGCCGGAGCTGCTGCCGATGGTGGTCACCATCACGCTGGCGCGGGGTGCACTGCGCATGGCCGATTCGCAGGTGATCGTCAAGCGCCTCTCCGCCATCCAGGACCTGGGGGCGATGGACCTGCTTTGCACCGACAAGACGGGAACCTTGACGGAGGGCAGTATCGAACTGGCGCATACCGTGGACGTCTGGGGCCGGCATGCGGAATCCGTTTTGGAGTACGGCTGGCTCAACTGCCATTTTGAATCCGGCATTCGCACGCCGATCGAAAGCGCCGTGCTCCAGGCGCGGCAGTCACCGTCCGGGTCGTGGCGCAAGCTCGATGAGGTGCCGTTCGACTTCGAACGCCGCCGCGTCTCCGTTCTGCTGGAGCGCAGCGACGCATCGACCGGGCGCTGGCTGATCCTCAAAGGTGCCCCCGACGATGTCATGTCGCACTGCGCCTGGCTGCACGCGCCAGCAGAAACCGCTTCCCTTCCGTTCGACGACAGCGCTACTCGGCTCGCCAAGAAATGCGTCGCGACAATGGAGGAAGACGGCTATCGCACGATTGCGGTGGCGGTACGCCAGATGCCCAGCGATCACGATCATGCGCGTGTCGACGACGAATCACAGATGACACTGATGGGTCTTCTTGCATTTCGCGATCCCCCCAAGACCAATGCCGCTGCTGCGGTAGCCGAACTGGCGCGGCTGGGCGTCGGCGTGAAAATCCTGTCCGGTGACAGCCCGGCGGTTACCCGGCATGTTTGCAATGAACTGAAGATACCGGTGCAGGGCATCCTGACCGGGCCGGAGGTGGATGCCATGAGCGAAGACCGCCTGCATCTGGCGGCCGAGTCCTGCAATCTGTTCTGCCGTGTCACGCCTTTGCAGAAGAACCGCATCCTGCTGGCCTTGCGCGCCAACCGTCATGTCGTCGGGTATCTCGGCGACGGCGTGAACGATGCGCCGGCCCTGCATAACGCCGATGTCGGGATATCCGTGGATAGCGCGGTGGATGTGGCGCGGGAAGCGGCCGACCTGGTAATGGTCAGGCATGAACTGGGAGCCATCGCTGACGGTGTGCTCGAGGGGAGGCGCACTTTCGCCAATGTTCGCAAGTACATCATGATGGGTACCAGCTCCAACTTCGGTAACATGTTCAGCATGGCGGGCGCCGCTGTTTTCCTGCCCTTCCTGCCGATGCAGCCAGCGCAGATCCTGCTCAACAACGTCTTGTACGACGTGTCGCAAACCTCCCTGCCGTTGGATACCGTCGACGAACGTGAACTGGCACAGCCGCAGCGCTGGGACATGGGTTTCCTGCGTCGCTTCATGCTCTTCTTCGGGCCGATCAGTTCCGCTTTCGATTTCCTGACGTTCTATCTGCTGCTTGCGGTGCTGAAGGCCGATACGGCAGGATTCCAGACCGGCTGGTTCGTCGAGTCGCTGGCCACGCAGGTGCTGGTCATCTTCGTGATACGCACGCGCCATATCTGTTTTTCGAGCCGACCTTCTGCGGCGGTAACGCTGGCTGGGCTCGGCGTGGTCGGCTTCGCGCTACTGCTGCCGCTCATGCCCTGGAGCGGCTATCTCGGCTTCCACCCCCTACCCGCCAGCTTTTACGCGCTGCTGGCAGCGCTGACTTTGTCTTATCTCGCAGCAACGGAAATCGGGAAGCTGATTTTCTATAAACTTATTTAAGACGTTCCAGATATGTTTCCGACGTATTGAAACTACTGCCTTGCTTGGGCCAAACAGCATGGATACTTGAGCGAAATGGCAGTGCTCCTTTCAGCCGCCGCCTATGCTTGCATAGAAAATGTGACAGGCGGCTTACTGAATGATGGATGAAGACGTGCGTCGGATACGGCAACATATTGATGTTGCGCCAACGCTTTACAAGTTTTTTCAGCGCAATGGCTTAATGCATATGAATGCAAGTTTCAACCAAGGGCGAGCCTTGTGAAAAACGGCGAACACACCGTCCACGGCGGCGAACCCAACAACGGAGAGACAGATCATGGGCTATAAAACGATTCTGGTGCATATCGACCAGTCACGGGCTTGTAAACAGAGAGTAAGGATTGCCGCCGCGCTAGCACGCGAACAAAATGCCCATCTTATCGGCGCCGCCCCCACCGGTGTGTCGCGCTATGTCTATCAAAGCAGGATCGGCGGAGCTGTACCCAATTTCACTGAACTTAACACGTACATTGAGGGATTGCGCGAGGTGTCGCGTAAAGAATTGGCAGACTTTGAAGAATGTGTCCGAGGCATGCTTGTTCCAACCTATGAATCAATTTTGATAGAGGACGAAGCAAGTGCAGGGATCGCTCTGCGCGGACATTATTGCGACCTGGTGATTACCGGGCAATTCGACCCGGACGAACCCAACCTGGGGACCGCACCGGATTTTACAGAGTACGTGGCTGCCTCCTCGGGGCGGCCGGTACTCGTACTGCCTCATTCCAGAACCATCGCATCCGTTGGCCGGCGCGTTCTCGTGGCGTGGGATGCCGGACCGCAGGCAACGCGTGCAATCACCGGTGCTTTACCGCTATTGAAAAATGCAGACATGGTCGACATCGTAGTCTTCAATGCCGACGACAACCTTGAATCACACGGCGAACAGCCAGGCGCCGATATCGCCCTGTATATTTCCCGGCATGGCATCAAGGTAAATGTATTGGAGAGCCGGTTCGACGATGACGTCGGCAACGCTATTCTTTCGCTCGCAGCAGACCGTCATTCGGATCTGCTGGTAATGGGGTGCTACGGTCATTCCCGGTTCCGTGAGATGCTGGCTGGCGGTGTCACACGAAAAATCCTCGCGTCGATGACATTGCCAACATTAATGGCACACTAAGATGACGCCCCAAGGCATGTCGAAACCTCTTGTTCGGATGCGCTAGCATCGCCTAAGTGGAGACAAATTTTTACCCGAGTGCAGCGGGCAACAGGCGAT
>JBAUJK010000455.1:0-4136 GCA_049683695.1 Burkholderiaceae bacterium | reverse complement strand
GGTCCCCTTAGTCGATCTTGTTCGCGGCCTTGATGGCGGCGATTTCTTCTTCTGGCGTGACGACGTGCTTGTCGAACGCGTCGGCCTCGACATGTCCGGTCAGGTAGCCGATGCGCTTGATCAGCTCTGATCCTCCCTGCAGTGCGAGCAGCAGGAAGCTGACCGGGATCAGCAGTTTGGCAGGCCAGATGATCAGGCCGCCGGAATTGGTCGAATATTCCTGGCTCTGAATCGACAGCAGCGCGTACGGAATCGAGTCGTACAGGATCAGTATCGTGACCGGTAGCAGGAACAGCGAGAAACCCAGGATATCGATCCAGACCTGGGCCGGCTTGGACAGGCGACCGGCGACGACGTCGATGCGCACGTGCTCGTTGCGCCGCAAGGTGTAGGAAGCGCCAAGAAGAAACACTGCGCCATACAGGTACCACTGGATTTCCAGCCATGAGTTGGAACTCATGTTGAAGGCGTAGCGAACGACCGCGTTGCCGGCGCAGATCAGTACCGCCAACAACAGCGCCCAACTGACCAAATGGCCGATTTTTTCATTGACGGCATCAATGAGGCGTGAAAGTGCTAGAAAAAAAGACATGGTGTCGTCTCCACTTGTTAGAAGCCGGGCGCGCAATTGACGGCGACTTTATTATTGTATTTTGGATACGCTTGGCTTGCGGCAACGGAAGTATATGATATTTCATACAACGAAATCCACTTTCAAGACGTGAATTTTTTTAATGTATTCCGATTTGCAATGCCAATATGCCAAGGGCCGGTTAGAACCGGCCCTTGCAGGAAGAGAAGCGCTTCAGCCGCCCAAGTAGGCGTCCACCACTTTCGGGTTGTGCAGCAGGTTGGCGCCGCTGTCGGCCAGCACGATCCTGCCGGTTTCCAGCACGTAGCCGCGCTGGGCGATGCGCAAGGCCTGCCGCACGTTCTGCTCGACCAGGAAGATGGTCAGGCCGGTACGGTTGATTTCCTTAAGCACGCGGAAGATTTCCTGCACCAGCAGCGGCGCCAGGCCCATCGATGGCTCGTCCAGCAGGAGCACGCGCGGCTTGGCCATCAACGCGCGGGCGATCGCCAGCATCTGCTGTTCGCCGCCGGACAAGTTGCCGGCCAGGCCGCTGGCGCGATTCTTCAAGACCGGGAACAGCGTGTAGGCCCAGTCCAGGTCGCGCGCCACCTGTGCCTTGTCGCGCCGGGTATAGGCGCCTAGTTCCAGGTTTTCGCGCACGGTCAGTGTGGTCAGGATCGCGCGACCCTCGGCGACCTGGACGACGCCACTTTGCACGATGCGGTGCGGCGACAGCTTGGTCAGGTCGACGCCATCCAGCAGTACCTGGCCGCGCACCGGCTTCAGCAAGCCGGAAATCGCCAGCAGCGCGGTGCTCTTGCCGGCGCCGTTGGCGCCGACCAGGGCGGTGATCTCGCCTTCGTTCAAAGTCAGGTCGATGCCCTTGACCGCCTCGATATGGCCGTAGGAGACCGCGAGATCGGAAATGCGCAGAATCTCGCTCATGCTTCTTCTTCCTTCCCTAGATACGCCTCGATCACTTCGGGATTGTTCTTGATATCGTCCGGTGCCCCTTCGGCGATGATGCGGCCGAAGTTGAGCACCGCGATGCGATCGCACAGGCCCATCACGAAGCGCATGTCGTGCTCGATCAGGAATATGCTGAAGCCGCGCTGCTTGATGTTGAGGATCTCGACCATCAGTTCGGTCTTTTCCGCCGGGTTCATGCCGGCCACCGGCTCGTCCAGCAGCAGCAGCTTCGGCTTGGTGGCCAGTGCGCGCGCGAATTCCAGCCGTCGCTGCTCGCCGTAGGACAGGCTGTCGGCGGTCATCTGCGCCTTGTGGTCGAGCTTGACCCAGGACAGCAGTTCCAGCGCCCGCTCGCGCGCCTCGGCTTCAGCTTTCCGAAACGACGGCAGGTTCAACAGCAACCCGGGAAAGCCATAGCCGAGATGTTCGTGCATGCCGACCACGACGTTTTCCAGCAGCGACATTTCCTTGAAAATGCGGATGTTCTGGAAGGTGCGGGCGATGCCGAGTTCGGTGATCCGGTGCGGCGCGATGCTGCCGAGATCCTGGCCGTTGAACTCGATGCTGCCGCCGGAGGCGCGCAACAGGCCGGTGGCCAAGTTGAACACCGTGGTCTTACCGGCCCCGTTCGGCCCGATCAAGCCGAAGATGCCGCCTTGCGGGACGCTGAAACTGACGTCGCTTAATACCTGCAAGCCGCCGAAGTGCTTGCTGATCTGATTGAACTTCAGCATTTACCGATCCTTCCGTGCTTGGCGCCGCTGCCAGAATGCGTGAATGCGGCGCGGATCCCAGATGCCGTTCGGCAGATACAGCACGACCAGGATCAGGATCAGGCCATTGATGGCGAGACGGAATTCCTTGAAGTAGCGCAGTACCTCTGGCAGCAGGGTCAGGATGGTGGCACCGATCGATGGCCCGATCAGGTTGCCGATACCGCCGAACACCGCCATCGTCAGGATTTCGACCGCGTTTTCAAAGGCATAGTTGTTGGGGCCGATGGTGAACGTGTAATGCGCGTTCAAGCCGCCGGCGATGCCAGCGATCGCTGCGCCGATCACGAACGCCAGCAGCTTGTAGGCTGGCACGTTAACCCCCATCAGGCGCGCCGCCACTTCATCGGCCTTGATCGCCTCGAACGCGCGGCCGATCTTCGAGCGCCGCACGCGCGCCAGGAAGTACAGCGTGGCTGCCAGCAGCAACAGGATGTGCCAGAACTCGGTTTTCAGCGGAATGCCGTTCAGGCCCATCGGTCCGCCGGTGATTTCCATGTTCAGCACGATCACGCGCACCACTTCGCCAAAGCCGAGCGTGGCCATCGCCAGGTACACGCCAGACAGCCGCAGCGTCGGGATGCCGATGATCAGCGCAACCAGCGACGGCAGTATCGCGCCGGCCGCCAGCGCCACCGGGAACGACAGGCCGGTTTGCATGCTGATCATCGCCGCGGTATAGGCGCCGATGCCCATGAAAGCGGCGTTTGCCAGCGACAGCAGGCCGCACGATAGCGTGACGTAGATCGACAGCGCCAGCATGATGTTGACGCCAATCCCATACACCACCGAGTTGTAGGTCGCCCAGAACCCTTCCCACCATTCAAGCATGTCAGGCCTTTCTTTCCAGTACTTTGCCAAACATGCCGGATGGCTTGATCAACAAAATCAGAAACAGCAATCCGAACGCCACCGCGTCGCGGAAGTCGCTGGAGATGTAGGCGACCGTCAGCACTTCGGCGAAGCCGAGGAACAGGCCGCCGATCATGGCGCCGCGGATGTCACCCATGCCGCCCAGGATGATGACGGCGATCCCCTTGTGCAGCATCGGCTGGCCCATGAATGGCGAGATCGCGTTGAACGACAGTCCGACCAGCACGCCGGCGGCGCCGCCCAGCGCGGCGGCGGCGAACGAGGTCAGGTAGAACAGCCCCTCGACGTTGATGCCGAGCAGGTAGGCCGCCTTCGGCGACTCGGCGATCGCGCGCAGCGCGCGTCCGAGCTGGGTGCGGCGCATCACCACCAGCAGCACGATCATCAACACCACCGAAATACCGATGATCGCCAGCTGCAGCTCGGTCAGGTGCAGGTGGCCGATATTGAAGCTTTCTTCCGGGATGGTGCCGAACGGGAAGCGCTTGTTTTCGGCGCCGAACAAGCCTTGCGCCATGTTGGTCAGCATGATCGCGACGCCAATGGTGGCGATCATCGGAATCAGGTGCGGCGCATTGCGTGCACGCAGCGGCTTCAGGATCAGGTAATCGACTACCAGGCCGATGGATCCGGCCACCAGCATAGCCGCGACCAGCGCCAGCCAGAGGGGCATCGCCAGCTTGTCGACCAAAAGCAGCGCGGCATAGCTGCCGAGCATGAAGATCGCGCCGTGGGACAGGTTGATGACGCCGAGCACGCCGAAGATCAGCGTGAAGCCGAGCGCGAACAGCGCATAGACGCTGCCCAGCGACAGGGCGTTGATGAGTTGTTGTTCGAGCATGGTGCCTGCCGATTAAAACGGAGGCATTTCCGGCGGCTGCCGGAAATGCCTCGGTGCTTCCAAACGAAAGTGCGGTTCACACCCGGCATGGCGGACGCGGCCGCCA
>JBAUJK010000454.1:0-5764 GCA_049683695.1 Burkholderiaceae bacterium | reverse complement strand
GCGCCCTCTATCACCGCGCGCCGCCCGGTTTGCGCGCGCGGGTGCGCGCTAGCTTGCCGCGTGAATCGCCGCGCCTCTTCGCCTTCGCCTGGGACAGCCTGGCAACGGCTGGCGCGCAGACCTGGTTCCGCGGCGCGCTGGCCGGGATCGCACTCGGTGTGCTGGCCACGAGCGCGGCCGTCTGGACCCGGCCGGCGCCGGCCGATCCGCTCGCACAGGAAATCGTGGCCAGTCATGTGCGTGCGCTGCTGTCGCAGCACGCGATCGACGTCGCCTCGTCCGATCAGCACACCGTCAAGCCCTGGTTCAACGGTAGGCTCGACTATGCGCCGCCGGTACTCGATCTGGCGCCGCAGGGTTTTCCGCTGGTCGGCGGACGGGTCGACTACGTCGGCCACCGCAGTGTTGCCGTGCTGGTCTATCGCTATCGGAAACATCCAATCGACCTGTATGTATTTCCCGATGCCGGCGGTGCGGCCGCGCCCGCCGCCCGTTCCGCCGATGGCTATTCGGTGGCGCGCTGGCATCGCGCCGGCATGGCGTACTGGGCCATCACCGATGCCGACGCGTCACACCTGCGTGCGTTCGAGCAGGCGCAGGAGGCAGCGGCCGGCCACGAAGACAGTCCGCCGCCGGAGTAAAGCGGCTGGGCGCGTCAGTGGCGAACCATCTTCGGCATTGGTGTCTGAAGGTTGGGTAGCGCCCGCCTCAGGGCGGCGGCATGCGTGCGTCGCGTGCGCGGGCGGGAACGCGACGTGCTTCATGCCGCCGCTGGCCGGATCCGGGGGCGGAAGCGGCTTGCGCTTCGTGCCTTGCTCAGCGACGATCCGCGTCGGCCTCGAACGATCGGAAGGAGGCGCTGCCAGGGCGGCCGGCAGCATTTGTGCAGATGCAGCATTCGCGCTTCGGGCAGCGTAGAATGAAAACTTGATTCCATGCCGTCCGTCGGCATTTACTCGGTACTCATGCCCAACATCGATCTGCACTGCCATTCCAACGTCTCCGACGGCATTCTGGCCCCGGCGGCGCTGGCCGCACGCGCCAGCACCAACGGCGTCCAGGTCTGGGCGCTGACCGACCACGACGAAGTCGGCGGCATCGCTGCTGCCCGCGGGGCAGCGCAGGAACTCGGCATGCACTTCGTGCCCGGCGTTGAAATTTCGATCACCTGGGCTGGCGAGACGGTGCACATCGTCGGCCTGCAAATCGACGAGACCGACGCCGAACTGGTGGCGGGGCTGGCTGCCACCCGGTCCGGGCGCGTCGAGCGCGGGCGCGAAATCGCCCGCCAGCTGGCCGAGGCGGGGATTCCCGGCGCCTTCGAAGGGGCGCTGCGGTACGTCGGCAATCCGCTGCTGATCTCGCGCACGCATTTCGCCCGCTACCTGGTCGAGCGCGGCGCCGGCCGCGATGTCGGCGACGTGTTCCGCAACTACCTGACCGAAGGCAAGCCCGGCTACGTGCCGCACCGCTGGGCGACGCTGGCGCAGGCGGTCGGCTGGATCCGTGGCGCCGGCGGCATCGCCGTGATCGCCCATCCGGGCCGCTACCACTTCAGCCCGCTGGCGCAGGACGCGCTGTTCGACGAATTCAAGCAGCTGGGCGGCACCGCGATCGAAGTCACCACCGGCAGCCATACCCCGGACCAGTACGACGAATACGCCCGCATTGCCGTGCGCCACGGTTTTCTGGCTTCGCGCGGCTCGGATTTCCACGGGCCGGGCGAATCGCACATTGATCTCGGCTGCCTGCCGCCGCTGCCGGGCAGCGTGACGCCGGTCTGGCACGACTGGGCCTTCTGAGCCGCGCGTTCGGGTCGCGCGTCCGGGGGGCTTCTGCGCTGGTACCGCGTTTGGCGCGTCTTCCTCTTGAAATTTCGTCCAGTCAACCTCAAATCGGCTGCAATTCCGCTGACTTCCTTTAATATTTGCACTTCCTTTATTCTCCAGATCACTTCCTGCTAGGAGCCTTCTGAATGAAACGTATTTTCCTGTTCCTTGCGACCAATATCGCGGTGCTGGCCGTCATGAGCATCGTGCTGTCGCTCCTGGGCGTCGATCGCTTCCTGAGCGGAACGGGGCTGAACCTGCCGATGCTGCTGGTGTTCTCGCTGGTGGTCGGCTTTACCGGTTCCATCATCTCGCTGCTGATCTCCAAGCCGATGGCGAAATGGTCGACCGGCGCCCGCGTGATCGACGCACCGTCGTCCTCCACCGAGCTGTGGCTGGTCGACACCGTCGGCAAGCTGGCGCAGCGCGCCGGCATCGCGATGCCGGAAGTGGCGATCTACGAAGGCGAAGCGAATGCGTTCGCCACCGGCGCCTTCAAGAATTCGGCGCTGGTCGCGGTCTCCACCGGCCTGCTGGAAAGCATGACGCGCGAAGAGGTCGAGGCGGTGCTCGGCCATGAGGTGGCGCACGTCGCCAACGGCGACATGGTGACGATGACGCTGATCCAGGGCGTGGTGAACACCTTCGTGGTGTTCCTGTCGCGCGTGGTCGGCTACGCCGTCGACCGTGCGCTGTCGAAAGGCGACAACGACAGCCCCGGCATCGGCTACATGGCGACGGTGCTGGTGTCGCAGATCGTGTTCGGCATCGCCGCGTCGATGATCGTGGCCTGGTTCTCGCGCCATCGCGAATTCCGCGCCGACGCCGGTTCCGCCAAGCTGCTCGGTTCACCGCAGCCGATGGTGCGCGCGCTGGCACGCCTGGGCGGGGTGGCGGCGCCGGAAATGCCGGAATCGCTGGCGGCGCTCGGCATCAACGACAAGCCGGGCTTCATGAGCCTGTTTTCCAGCCATCCGCCGATCGAGGCGCGCATCGCCGCGCTGCGCGGCGCGCAGTCGTAATCTCGAGTCCGCAGCGGCGCCGGGCGTGCCACGAGCGCCGTTTCCGAACCGCGCGGCGGCGCCCGCGCCGCGCCTGATCCGTCGAGCGCCATGAGCCAGTTCTTCCAGATCCATCCCGACAATCCGCAGCCGCGCCTGCTGAAGCAGGCGGTGCAGATCATCAATGGCGGCGGCGTCATCGCGCTGCCGACCGATTCCTGCTACGCGCTGGCGTGCCAGCTCGACAACAAGGAAGCGGTCGAGCGCCTGCGCCACATTCGCGGTATCGACGACAAGCATCACCTGAGCCTGTTGTGTCGCGATCTGTCGGAAGTGGCGCAGTATGCGCGCATCGACAACCGCCAGTACCGGATGCTGAAGGCGGCCATGCCCGGCACCTACACCATCATCCTGGAGGCGACCCGCGAAGTGCCGCGCCGCCTGTCGCATCCGTCGCGCAAGACCATCGGCCTGCGCGTGCCGCAGCACCGGGTCGCGCATCAACTGCTGCAGGAACTCGGACAGCCGCTGATCGGCATCACGCTGATCATGCCGGGCGAGGAGGATGCTTTGACCGAGCCGGACGAGGTGCGCGAGCGGCTCGGCAAGCAGGTCGATCTGATCATCGACAGCGGCGCCTGCGGCTTGCTGCCGACCACCGTGATCGACCTGACCGGCGCCGATCCGGTCCTGATCCGCGCCGGCCGCGGCGATCCGGCCACCTTCGGTCTCTAGGCGGAACCGGTCTTCATAAATACTGCACACTGTATTTTCAAAGCCGCGCTTCCTTTCTGTGGGAAAGGCGGTGTTTTTGCCTATACTCCCTCGGTTTTTGATATTTCCCGATTCCCCTGCGGCCGGCTGGCGGCGCTGCCGGCCAGCCGCCGGCGGCGGGCACCAGCGACCCCTCTGATAAAATTCCATTCATGAATGAAATGATCCAGACCTTTGCGGTCTACGCGCTGCCGATCCTGTTCGCGATCACGTTGCACGAAGCGGCACACGCCTACGCGGCCAAGTATTTCGGCGATTCCACCGCGTATCTGCAAGGGCGGATGAGCCTGAACCCGATACGCCATATCGATCCGGTCGGCACCCTGTTGATCCCGATCCTGCTGTTCGTGGTCGGCAGCCCGTTCCTGTTCGGCTATGCGAAGCCGGTGCCGGTCGAATTCGGCCGCCTGCGCAACCCGAAGAAGCAGATGGCCTGGGTGGCGCTGGCCGGTCCGGCCGCCAACCTGGTGATGGCGCTGATGTGGATGGTGCTGGCGCTGCTGCTCCTGGCGCTGGGCATCGGCGAGGATTTCTTCATGCGCATGGCGCAGGCGGGCGTCTTGACCAACCTGGTGATCTTCGCGTTCAATCTGTTTCCGGTGCCGCCGCTGGACGGCGGGCGCATCCTGACCAGCATCCTGCCGCACCAGTACGCGTACAAATTCGCGCAGCTGGAGCCGTACGGCTTCTTCATCGTGCTGGCGCTGGTGTTCCTGAAAGTCCTGCAATACTGGATGATCCCGGTGATGACGGTCGCCAACGGCCTGTTGCAAGTCCTGATCTTTCCTTTGAAGTTCCTCCTCAGCTGAGTTTTCATCATGTACCCAGACCGTGTCGTTTCCGGCATGCGCCCCACCGGCGCGCTGCATCTCGGCCATTTCCATGGCGCCCTGAAGAACTGGGTCAAGCTGCAGTCCGAAGTGCCGTGCCTGTTCTTCGTCGCCGACTGGCACGCGCTGACCACCAACTACGACGACCCTGGCCAGATCGAGGCCAGCACCTGGGACATGCTGATCGACTGGCTGGCGGCCGGCGTCGATCCGTCGCAGGCGACGCTGTTCGTGCAGTCGCGCGTGCTCGAGCATGCGGAACTGCATCTGCTGCTGTCGATGAGCACGCCGCTCGGCTGGCTGGAGCGGGTGCCGACCTACAAGGACCAGATCGAAAAGCTGGCGCACAAGGACCTGACCACCTACGGCTTCCTCGGCTATCCGCTGCTGATGGCGGCCGACGTGCTGATCTACCGCGCCAGCCATGTCCCGGTCGGCGAAGACCAGATTCCGCACATCGAGATGACGCGCGAGATCGCGCGCCGCTTCAATCATCTGTACGGCCGCGAAAAGGATTTCGAGCAAAAGGCGCGCGACGCCGTCAAGAAGCTCGGCAGCAAGCGCGGCAAGCTCTACCTGGAGCTGCGCACCGAGTACCAGGAACAGGGCAAGGACGACGCGCTGGAGCAGGCCAAGGCGATGCTGGACGACGCGCAGAACCTGTCGATGATCGACCGCGAGCGGCTGTTCGGCTATCTCGAAGGCAGCCGCAAGCTGATCCTGACCGAGCCGCAGGCGCTGTTGACCGAAGCCTCGCGCCTGCCCGGGCTGGACGGCCAGAAGATGTCGAAGAGCTACGGCAACGCGATTGCGCTGCGCGAGGACAAGGAATCGGTTACCAAGAAGGTACGCACGATGCAGACCGATCCGGCGCGCGTGCGCCGCACCGATCCCGGCAACCCGGAAAAATGTCCGGTATGGCAATTCCACCTGGTGTATTCCGACAAGCCGACCCAGGACTGGGTCTGGCAGGGCTGCACCACTGCCGGCATCGGCTGCCTCGAATGCAAGCAGCCGGTGATCGATGCCATCATCCGCGAACAGGAACCGATGCACGAGCGCGCCCAGCAATACCTGGACGATCCGTCGCTGGTGCGGGCGATCGTTGCCGACGGCTGCGACCATGCGCGCAAGCTGGCGCAGGAAACCATGCGCGACGTGCGCGAAGCGATGGGCCTGGGCAGCTGATGCAGCATGCGCGTGGCAGCGGCCAGCCGTCGCCGTGGGTGGCGCGCTTTGCCGCGCTGATCCCGGCCGGCGAAGTGCTGGACCTGGCCTGCGGCGGCGGCCGCCATGCGCGTCTGCTGGCAGCGCGCGGCCATCGCGTACT
>JBAUJK010000453.1:0-8419 GCA_049683695.1 Burkholderiaceae bacterium | reverse complement strand
TGGGTACGCAGGCGGCCAACCTGGCGGCGATGCTGACGCGCGCGCCGGAAGCGGCCCCGGCGGCGACCGCGGCCGCCGTCAGCAGCGCCGAGCTGAACGAGGTGATGAACGAGATCCGCTCGATGCGCGGCATGCTGGAAGCGCAACTGGCCGGGCTCGCCTGGGGCAACATGCAAAAGCGCGAGCCGATGAAGGCGGTGGTGATGCGCGAAATGCTGGCGGCCGGCTTTTCCGCCAGCCTGGCGCGCTACCTGACCGAAAAGCTGCAGGACGGCGACAGCCGCGATGCCGGCATGAACTGGATCAAGACCGTGCTGGCGCGCAACCTGACGACCATGGACAACGAAGACGAAATCCTGGAAAAGGGCGGCGTCTATGCGCTGGTCGGGCCGACTGGCGTCGGCAAGACCACCACCACCGCCAAGCTGGCGGCGCGCTGCGTGATGCGGCACGGCGCCGGCAAGCTGGCGCTGATCACCACCGACGGCTACCGCATCGGCGGCTACGAGCAGCTGCGCATCTACGGCAAGATTCTCGGCGTGATGGTGCATTCGGTGAAGGACGAGGCGGACCTGAAGATCGCGCTGGCCGAGCTGAAGAACAAGCATATGGTGCTGATCGACACGGTCGGCGTCGGCCAGCGCGACCAGATGGTGGCGCAGCAGGTGGCGATGCTGACCGCGGCCGGCGCCGGCACCGGCGCCGAGGTCAAGCGCCTGTTGTGCCTGAACGCCACCTCGACCGGCGAAACCCTGAACGAGGTGATCCGCGCCTACAAGGGCGACGGCCTGGCCGGCTGCATCATGACCAAGCTGGATGAAGCCGCCACCATCGGCAGCGCGCTGGATGCGGCGATCCGCAACAAGCTGTGCCTGTACTACGTCGCCAACGGCCAGCGGGTGCCGGAAGACCTGCACGTGGCGAATCGCCAGTACCTGGTCGACCGCGCCTTCAAGCTCAAGCGCGAAACCGCGCCATTCGAGTTCCGCGACGCCGAGCTGCCGCTGGTGGCCGCCAATACCGCGCGGGCCATGCACGACCGCAGTCTGCGCGAGGTGAGCCTTGCATAGTTTTCAGCACGACCAGGCCGAAGGCCTGCGGCGCATGCTGGCCGCCGGGCCGAAGCCGCGCGTGGTGACACTGCTGTCGGTGCTGCCGGAAGCCGACAAGAGCGCCACGCTGATCAATCTGGCGGCATCGCTGGCGCGCGCCGGCAGCGATGTCGCGCTGCTGGATGCGCACCTGCATGCGGACGGCGTGTCCGGCCGCCTCGGCGACCTGCCGCGGGCGTCGCTCCTGGACGTCGCGCGCGGCCGGCGCACGCTGGAGCAGGCGGTGCGCATGCTGCCGCAGGGCTTCCGGCTGGCGGCGCTGGCGTCGCCCGGTACCCGCCCGCTGCAGCTGGCGTCGAATGCGCAGCAGATCGAGCAGGCGTTCGGGCAGCTGGCCGCGCAGTGCGACCTGGTGCTGGCCGATGCCGTCGTCGGCGAGCCGGAACTGCTGCCGCTGGCGGCGCTGGGCAGCGGCGACATCGTGGTCCAGGTGTCGCCGGATGCTTCCGCCATCACTGCCGGCTATGCGCTGATCAAGCGTCTGAACGCGGCTTTCGGGCGGCGCCGCTTCGGCGTCCTGGTGTCGGGCGCCGACGAGCGGCAGGCCGAGCGCGTGTTCGCCAACATGGAGCAGGCCGCCAGCCGCTATCTGGCGCTGCCGCTGTACGCGGTCGGCTCGGTGCCGGCCGACGAGCATATCCGGCGCGCCGCCCGGCTCGGGCGCAGCGTGGTGGACGCCTTCCCGCTGGCCGGTGCATCGATCGCATTCCGGCGCCTGGCTGGACGATTGACGCCGTCTGGGTTACCTTCGGGAAACCCGGGCATGTTGGCCGGCGGGTAGATTGCGGAATTCGAACATGTACAACGCCAACGGAAAGACGGACAGGAACAATCTGCTCACCGAGCACGCGCCGCTGGTCAAGAAGCTCGCTTACCAGATGAAGGCCCGGCTGCCGCCCAGCGTCGAGGTCGACGATCTGGTGCAGGCCGGCATGATCGGCCTTCTGGACGCCGTCAACCGCTACGAGGAAACCCACGGAGCGCAGTTCGAGACCTACGCGGTGCAGCGCATCCGCGGCGCGATGCTGGACGAATTGCGCAGCAGCGACTGGCTGCCGCGCAGCATGCGCCAGAACATGCGCAAGATCGAAACCGCGATGACCACGCTGCAGCAGCGGCTCGGCCGGCCGCCGAAGGAAACCGAGGTCGCGCAGCAGCTGAAACTGTCGCTGGAAGCCTACCAGGAGATGCTGGCCGACGGCGGTGGCCACCAGCTGGTCTACTACGAGGATTTCCACGACGCCGACGGCGGCCACGAACATTTCCTCGATCGCTACTGCCCGGAAGGCAGCAATGATCCGCTGCAGGCGCTGGTCAACAGCGGCTTCCGCGAAGCGGTGATCGATGCCATCACCGCCTTGCCAGAGCGCGAAAAGATCCTGATGGGCCTGTACTACGAACAGGAAATGAACCTGAAGGAAATCGGCGCCGTGATGGGCGTATCGGAATCGCGCGTCTGCCAGCTGCACAGCCAGGCGATCGCGCGCATGCGCGCCACCTTGAGGGAGCAGGCTTGGACTGGGGTAGCGTAGCGGGTCTGCTGCTGGCGGCCGTCGGCATCATCGGCGGCCAGTTGCTGGAAGGCGGGCACATCAGCTCGCTGGTGCAGCCGGCGGCGTTCGTGATCGTCGTCATCGGCACGCTCGGCGCGGTGCTGCTGCAAAGCGGGCTGGTGTTTTTCGTGCGCGGCGCGCGCATGCTGGTGTGGGCCTTCGTGCCGCCGCGGCCGGACCACGAGGCGATGCTGCACGAGATCGGCGTCTGGAGCTTTACCGCGCGGCGCGAGGGCCTGCTGAGCCTGGAGCGCTTCATGGAGCGCGCGGACGACCCGTTCGTCGCCAAGGGCTTGCGCCTGTTGATCGACGGCATCGATCCGGCCAAGCTGCGCGACATCCTGGAAGTCGAAATCAGCACCTACGAAACCGCGCAGCGGCAGGCTGCCAAGATCTGGGAAGCGGCCGGCGGCTATGCGCCGACCATCGGCATCCTGGGCGCGGTGCTGGGCCTGATCCACGTGATGGAAAACCTATCCGATCCGGCCAAGCTGGGCAGCGGCATCGCGGTCGCCTTCGTCGCCACCATCTATGGCGTCGGTCTCGCCAACCTGCTGTTCCTGCCGGTCGCCAATCGGCTGAAGACGGTGATCGCGGCCCAGGTGCTGCGGCTGGAAATGCTGGCCGACGCCTTCTTCGGCATCGCCTCCGGCGACAATCCGCGCGTGATCGACGAGCGCATGCGCGCCTATCTCGAATGAACGGGCGTCCCGGCAGGAGTAGACTGCGCCGCTGCCGGAACGGGCAGTTTGCCGAATGCACCCTTGATGCACGGGAGTATGCATTGAAGTCGGCCGGTTTGCGCCCGACATGGAAGGATGATCGTGGGAGTATCTGCGCACCCGACGGTGCCGATGACGCCCGCTGACCGCAGGAGACGGACCATGGCACGCAAACGGCACCAGGAAGAGGCGGACAACCACGAGCGCTGGCTGGTGTCGTACGCCGATTTCATGACGCTGCTGTTCGCCTTCTTCGTCGTCATGTACGCGATTTCATCGATCAACGAGGGCAAGTACCGGGTGCTGTCGGACGCGCTCGGCAACGCCTTCGGCCAGTCGCGCATCACGACCCCGCTGCCGTTGCCGCATGGGGAACTGGCGCCGCAGTTGCAGCTGCGGCCGCAACTGGCACCGAAGAACCGCGTCAGCGACGCGCTGCGGCGCGAGCGCGAACGGATGACGGCGATGGCACGCAGCCTGCTCGACGCGCTGGCGCCGCTGGTGCGGCAGGGCCAGGTGCGGGTCACGCAGAGCAGCCGCGGCATCAGCATCGAGATCAGCGCCAGCGTGCTGTTCGCGTCCGGCGAAGCGAAACTGACCGACGAATCGAGCCAGGCCTTGCGGGCGGTGGCGGCGGTGCTGAAGGACGACGACCATGCGATCCAGATCGAAGGCCATACCGACAATACGCCGATCGCCACCGCGCTGTTCCCGTCCAACTGGGAACTGTCGGCGGTGCGCGCCTCCAGCGTGGTGCGCCTGTTCATCGAGCATGGCATCGGCGCCGCGCGCCTGACCGCGGTCGGCTACGGCGAGACGCGGCCGATTGCCTCCAACGGCGATGCCGAAGGCCGCCAGCGCAACCGCCGGGTCGAAGTCATCATCCTGTCCACTGCGCCCGATACCGTCACCGAACTGCCGCTGACACCGGCGGCCACGACCGGCGGCGGCGCGGCGGCCAGTCCGGGTCCGTCTTCCTAGGCCGGAGCAAGCGGCCGTCCGGCATACAGGTTGCCGGAATCGTGCGTCCGGCGACGCGCTCAGGCCTTGCGGTGGCCGGAATCGAGGCAGAACGAATCGGTGTAAGCTGGATTCAGACGTTGCCGCCCGGGCGTTCCGGGGCGGCGGCGCTTCCCCATCGCTTTACATCGAGTGACGCCATGACAGAACGTTTCCGCAAATTCGCACAACTGTGCTCGCTGGCCGTCGGGTCGCCGTGGGCCTTCATCGCCGCCGGTGCGGCCATCGTGATCTGGGGGTTGTCCGGACCGCTGTTCCATTTCTCCGATACCTGGCAGCTGATCATCAATACCGGCACCACCATCGTCACCTTTCTGATGGTGTTCATGATCCAGAACTCGCAAAACCGCGATGCGCAGGCGATGCAGCTGAAGCTCGACGAGCTGCTGTGCGCGGTCGAAAACGCGCGCACCCAACTGGTCGACCTGGAAAACCTGAGCGACAGCGAAATCGAACGCCTGCAAAAGGAATTTCGCCGCATCCGCAAGAACGAAACCGCGCTGGCCGAAAAGGCCGCCGAGAGCGTGGCTGAAAAGGCGGCCGCAGGCGCGGTGGAAAACGTGATCGAGGACGCCGCCGAGGACGCGGCCGAAAGCGCGGCTGAGAAGGCCGCCGAACGGGTGGTGCAAAAGCAGCGGCAAGAGCAGGGCGGCCTGCCGGCGGACGACGCTACTGGGGCTTCGCCCAGATCTCGCTGACCGCCGGGCGCGCGGTCGGATCCACCTGCGCCAGCGGCGCGGCCGGCAGGTTCGGCTCGCGCGCGACGCTGCTGCCGGCCATGGAGCCGAACGAGCGCGCGGCCTGCAGCGACGACGCGCAGGTGTTGGTGCGGCCGCTGCTGCGGCCCATCGGGATCGTGTAGCCGGCGTTGATCGCGTAGCCGCCGTCGCCGCTGTCGCGGTCCAGCGTGCGCGAGGCGCCGATGCTCCAGGCGCCGTGCGCGACAGCGACGCCGAAGCTGCGCCAGGACGCGTGGCTTTCGTAATTGCCCTGCAGCCGAGAGCAGCTGCCGATGTACTGCGTGTAATGCAGACGGCGCGATGCGGAGCTGTCGAGATCGTCGCTGCCGTCGGCGAAATCGTAGCGCAGGCGGTCGATGCCGGTGCCCAGTTCTAGCCGTGAGGCCGGCAGCGGCGCCAGCGCCAGGTTCAGCATGTAGCCGCGCTGGGCGCCAGTGGCCAGCGTGCGCGGGTCGACCAGCACCCGGGTCGCCAGGTCGCCGTCCTGCAGCACCGTTTTCTGGCCGGGATCGGCGTCGTCGGCATAGGCATGCCAGGCGGTCAGACTGAGGCCGGACAGGAAGGCGTCGCCGGACCAGGTCTTGCGGATATCGAACAGATAATTGTGCTGGACCACGCTGTCGGCCGCGGCGCCGGAGGCGAACTGGTAATCCTCGGTGCGACGCAGCTGGCCGCCGCTGAGCTTGATGCGCAGATCCCTTTCCGGAGCATAGACCGCATTCAGCAGCAGTTCCTTGCGGCGCGCGCCCACCACCACGTTGGCGCCGCCGGCGAATTCGCGGTCCAGCCGCAGCCCGTAGTCGAGCGCCATCGCCGCGTCGGTGCGCGATGAATAGTGAAGGCGGGTAGTCCAGGTCTGATCGCGCGTGTCGCCCCCGACCGTCGCCGCATGGCTGTCCATCGCGAAGCGGCGTACCGGCTCGGCCGGCGCCGCCAGATCGGGCAGCACCTGCGTCCTCGCCGCGAACAGCGGTTGGCGCTCGGCCGCCTGCGCGCCGCCGGCGAACATGGCGGCGCCTTGGACCAGCAGCAGTAACAGGGGAAGACAGGTTTTTTTCAGCATCGTCGGCGCAATGGGCAGGGGGTGCTGGAGAGAGCCGGAGCGAGGCAAAAACAATCCGGACAGCAAAAGTCTACTGGGCGAACCGTTGCGGAACAATGACGGAATGACCAATCCCGGCATTTTTTTCGCCAAAAAAGACGAAAAAGGCGGAGAACCATGACAAGCCGCAAACGATCCGGCGATTTGCCGCCGGATCGCCGTGAAATGCGGGGTGTTGCGGGGAGAAGAAGGAAAAACAAGAAGGCGAGCGGCTGCCGCCGCCGCCCGGCCGTCAGCCGGCGACCAGCCGGTGGCCGCTGCTGCGCAGTGTCGACTGGCCGTCGGGGCCGTACAGGCTGGCGCTGCCGGTGGCGCCCTGCAGCACGCCAAGGGCCGCCTGGTTACGCGCCATGTGGCGGCCGATCAGCATGCCGTTGGTGCGATTGCATTCGCGGGCGTCGGTCGCCAGCTGCTGCAGTTCGTTCCACTGGCGGCGCGCCGCTTCGCGTCCGCCCCGGTCGAGCCAGGCACGCATGCCGTTTTCGTCGGCGCTGTGGGCGGCGGCGGCCAGCGCCACGTAGCGCGTGCGCGCCAGCGTCGACATGCGCGCCACCAGCAGATTTTTTTCGTTGGTCAGTTCCTGCAGCGCGTCGACCCGGGCCGCCGCCAGCTCTGCCTGTTCCCGCTCCAGCAGCGCCAGCAGGTCGCGCGCCGCCTGCACTTCGAGTTCGAGCTGATAGGACGGATCGGGCAGCGTAGCAGTCATGGATTGGTCAGTTCTTGCGGGAATGGATCAGATCGCGCACCGATTCCAGCAGGCCGGTGGCGACTTTTTCGGGATCGACCTGGAACTGGCCGCCGGCGATCGCGGCCTTGATTTCCTCGACCTTGCCGGCATCGAACACGCTGGACGAAGCCACCTGGCCGGACAGCGCCTTCAGCTGCGAGGAAATGTGGACATTGTCGGACGCGGCGCCGGCACGGCCGGCGGTTCCGGCAGCGCCGGTGCGGCCGGAACCGCGCGTCTGGGTCGGGCTGACCGGCAGGCCACCGGTTTTCTTGATCGAATCGTCGATTTTCACGAGATCATCCTTGTCTGGTTGGGGCGAAGCGCCTCAGGCACACGTGATTATCGACGATATCGTCACAAACTTTAACATTCGATCGGCCCGCCGCAAAAAATCGTTTCATCTCAAAAACGCACTTCCAGGACGCCGCCCAGCTGCGCGATGCCGCTGACCACCTGACCGGCGGCGGTGCGCGCCTGCGCGATCTGGCCGGCGTTGGCGTTGCCCATCGCACGCGCCTCGCCGGCGATGCGAAAGCCGGGGCCAACCGTCACCACTTGCACCGTCTGCCCGGTACGGATCGCCTGCTGGGTGCGCATCGTGTCTTCGCGCAGCGGCGTGCCGAGCGCCAGCGCGCGAGCGGCGGTACGGCCGACCGCCTGCGCCGGGTCGGTGACGACGCCGGCCGGCAGCATGGTCAGGTCGCCCTTGACGGTGGCCACGTCGTCGGCGCCGATCAGCTGGCCAGACGCCAGCGGCGTCGCCGCCACCACGTACTCGGCCACGATCTTCACGCGCGCCGCCACGTACACCGACCAGCGCGCCGGTCCCGCGCAGCGCACGCCGACCGTGGTCTTGCCCCAGGCGCGGCTGCCATTCGGCAGGAAGGCTTGCGGCGCCGCACAGGCAGCCAGGTTCAGGCGGCGGTCGAACGGATCGACCTCGATCTCGATGCTGCCCGGCAGGCCGGCGGCGCGCTCGTGCAGGAACTGGCGCGCCACCTTGCGCAGCGCATCGAGGTCCTGGCGCGCTTCCTGCGCCGCCGCCGGCAGGGCCGGGAGCAGCAGGGCGAGCAGCAGCGGAAGGAACAGTTTTCTCATGGCGACCGGGGAATTTTTCCACGATCGATGTTACGGATTGCAGGCCGCGCCAAAGCCGGAAACAGGCACGGGTTTGCATCCCTGATCGGGCGATCGAAGCGGAACGGCTTTCGTATGATACGAGCCATGTAAAACCATTATCGGCCCAGGGCGCGCTTGCTTGAGCCGGGATCCGCGGGAGCCGCACATGATCGGAAAACTGGACGAGGCGCTGCGCTTCAACGAAACCGCGCTCAGCCTGCGCGCGCAGCGCCAGCAGCTGCTGGCGTCGAACATCGCCAACGCCGACACGCCGAACTACAAGGCGAGCGACATCGACTTCGCGCAGGCGTTGCAGGGCGC
>JBAUJK010000452.1:0-4614 GCA_049683695.1 Burkholderiaceae bacterium | reverse complement strand
GGCATAGGCGGCCGAGCGGTCGACCTTGGAGGCGTCCTTGCCGGAAAAGGCGCCGCCGCCGTGCGGCGCCGCGCCGCCGTAGGTATCGACGATGATCTTGCGCCCGGTCAAACCGCAATCGCCCTGCGGGCCGCCGATCACGAAGCGCCCGGTCGGATTGACCAGGTAGCGCGTGTTCTTCAGCCATTCGGCCGGCACCACCGGCTTGATGATCAGCTCGATCGCGGCTTCCTCGATCTGGCTGTGCTTGATATCCGGTGCGTGCTGGGTCGAGAGCACGATAGTATCGATCGCCACCGGGCGGCCGTCGACGTAGCGCAGCGTCACCTGCGACTTGGCGTCGGGCCGCAGCCACGGCAGACGACCGTCCTTGCGTAGTTGCGACTGCCGCTCGACGATGCGGTGCGCGTAGTGGATCGCAGCCGGCATCAGTTCCGGCGTCTCGTCGCAGGCGTAGCCGAACATCAGGCCCTGGTCGCCGGCGCCCTGGTCGAGATCGACGCCCTCGCCCTCGTTGACGCCCTGCGCGATGTCGGGCGACTGCTTGTCGTAGCACACCATCACCGCGCAGCTCTTGTAGTCGATGCCGTAGTCGGCGTTGTCGTAGCCGATGCGCTTCAGGGTATCGCGCGCAACCTGGATGTAGTCGATGTTGGCGTTGGCGGTGATTTCACCGGCCAGTACCACCAGTCCGGTATTGCACAGCGTTTCGGCGGCGACGCGCGCGCGCGGGTCCTGTTCCAGCGCGGCATCGAGGATGGCGTCGGAAATCTGGTCGGCGACTTTATCGGGATGGCCTTCGGAGACGGATTCCGAAGTAAACAGGTATTCGTGTGTCATGACAGGCTCCTATTACAGTGGTGACCATGTCGCGGCCAACTGCAAGAGCCTGCGACGCTTTAGCGAATTTTCCGCAACTTGCTGCTGCGGACCGCCTCGCAAGTTGTCTAATTAAACTTGGCGGATACTGCTTTGTGCTATTTTACGCCTCTTGAAAAATTCCGGTCCAGCCGGACCGCCCCGCCTCCCTCCATGCTGGTGTTCCTGTTCCGCCTGCTGTCGTTCCTGCCGTTGCCGTTGCTGCACGCGGCCGGCGCCGCGCTCGGCTGGCTGACGTATCTGGCGTCGCCGACCTACCGTCGACGCCTGACCGCCAACATCACGCAGGCCGGCTTCCAGCGCCATCGGCGCGCGGCGATCGCCGAAGCGGGAAAAAGCATCGCCGAACTGCCGTTCATCTGGTGCGCGCGGCCTGAGCGCGTGCTGCGCCGGGTCGAGGTCGCCAACTGGGAATTGGTGCAGGCGGCGCTGGACGCGCGCACCGGTGTGATCTTCCTGACGCCGCACCTGGGCTGCTTCGAAGTCAGCGCCCAGGCCACCGCTGTCCACACGCCGCTGACGGTGCTGTACCGGCCGCCGCGCAAGGCGGCCCTGAAACCGTTGGTGGAAGGTGCGCGTGCGCGCGGCAGGCTGTTTCTGGCACCAGCCAATCTCGGCGGCGTGCGCCTGCTGCTCAAGGCGCTGAAACGCAACGAGACCGTCGGCGTACTGCCGGACCAGGTGCCGCAGCACGGCGAAGGCGTCTGGGCCGACTTCTTCGGCCGCCCGGCCTACACGATGACGCTGCCGGCCAAGCTGCAGCAGATGTCCGGCGCGCCGATCATCCTCGCCTATGCCGAACGGCTGCCGCGCGGGCGCGGCTATCGGCTGCACTTCGTCGAATTCGGCCAGCTGGCGGCGGGCGACATGCCGCAGCAGGCACGACAATTGAACGCAGCGATGGAAGCACTGATCGCGCGCTGCCCGGCGCAATACCTGTGGAGCTACCAGCGCTACAAGACTCCGCCGGGCGTGACGGCGCCGGACGCGCAGCAGGCGGTGGCATGAGGCTGCTGCTGGGCTTGCTGTGGCTGCTGCACTGGCTACCGCTGCCGCTATTGGGCCGGCTCGGCGAAGCGATCGGCGCTCTGCTGTTCGTGGCCGTGCCCGGCCGCCGCCACGTGGCGCTGACCAACCTGCGGCTGTGCCTGCCGGAACTGGACGAGGGCGAGCGCCGGCGCATCGCGCGCCGCCATTTCCAGGATTACGCGCGCGCGGTGCTGGAGCGCGGCATCCTGTGGTGGGCGCCGCAGTCGCGCCTGCAGCGCCTGATCCACATCGAGCCGGCGGTGCCGCACGACCTGATCGGCGCCGGGCCGCTGATCTTCCTGTGTCCGCACTTCGTCTGCCTCGACGTGGCGGCCAGCGCGCTGGCCCAGGTTGGGCCGGGCTGCTCGATCTACACCCGGCAAAGGAGCCGCGTGTTCGATCGCGCGCTGCTGCGCGGGCGCACCCGCTTCCATCCGATCGCGCTGTTTTCGCGCGAGGAAGGGGTCAAGCCGATCATCCGCGCGATGCGCAGGAACCTGCCGTTCATGATGCTGCCGGACATGGATTTCGGCCGTAAGGATGCCGAATTCGTGCCGTTCTTCGGCGTGCCGGCGGCGACGCTGACGGCGCCGGCGCGCATCGCTGGCCTGACCGGCGCCACCGTGGTGCCGGTGATCGCCACTTTCCTGCCTGGCTACCGCGGCTGGCGAGTGCGCTTCTACCCGCCGTGGCAGGATTACCCGGGCGACGATCTGCGGGCAGCGACGCGCCGCATGAATGCGTTCATCGAGGAGCGCGTGCGCGAGGCGCCGGCCGAGTATTTCTGGACCCACAAGCGCTTCAAGACCCGGCCTCCGGGCGCCGCCGATGTCTATCGGAATGCGCCCGGCGCACCGCCGGCGAGCGACTGAAGCGCCGTCGGCGCGATCTATAATGCCGCGATGAAACTCAAATTCACCAAGATGCACGGTGCCGGCAACGATTTCATCGTCATCGATGCGATCCGCCAACGGGTCGAACTGACGCCCGAGCTGTGCCGGCGGCTGGCCGACCGCCGCTTCGGCATCGGCGCCGACCAGATCCTGGTGGTCGAGGCGCCGCCGGCGGAACTGGCCGACGTCGATTTCCGCTACCGCATCTACAATGCCGACGGCAGCGAAGTCGAGCAATGCGGCAATGGCGCGCGCGCGTTTGCCCGCTTCGTCGCCGAGCAGGGCTTGTCGGCCAAACGCAGCATCCGCGTGTCGACGCTGGGCGGCGTGATCGCGCCGACGCTGGAAGACGGCAATCGCGTCACGGTCGACATGGGCGTGCCGCGGCTGCAGCCGCAGGAAGTACCGTTCGACGCTACCGGACTGTCCGGCCGTATCGAGGCGCAGGCGACGCTGTGGCCGCTGGCGGTCGGCGGCCGCGAAATCTGGATCAGCGCGATCTCGATGGGTAATCCGCACGCGGTGCAGCTGGTGGACGATGTCGAACTGGCTGCGGTCGCCGCCGACGGCCCGGCGATCGAGCGTCATCCGCGCTTTCCGCAGCGCGTCAACGCCGGCTTCATGCAGGTCGTCGATCCGCATGCGATCCGCCTGCGCGTGTACGAGCGCGGCGCCGGCGAAACGCTGGCCTGCGGCACCGGCGCCTGCGCGGCGGCGGTGTCCGGCATCCTGCGCGGGCAATTGGCGTCGCCAGTGACGGTGGCCACGCGCGGCGGCGAGCTGACGATCGCCTGGGACGGTCCGGGCCAGCCGGTGCGCATGACGGGGCCGGCAGCGACTGTGTTCGAAGGCGAAATTTCTCTCTAACCAGCCAAGCGATTTTTCCATGCATACGATGAATTCCGACGATGTCGCCCGCTATCTCGAAGACCACCCGCAGTTTTTCGAGGAACACGCGGAACTGCTGTCCGCAGTGCGCCTGACCAGCCCGGTGCTGGGCCGCGCGGTGTCACTGCAAGAGCGGCAGATGGAAGTGCTGCGCGAAAAGGTGCGGGCGCAGGAGCTGCACCTGGCCGAACTGCTGCGGGTGGCGCAGGACAACGACGCGATCAACCAACGCTTCGACGACTGGGCGCGGGAGCTGCTGCTGGCGCGCAACGACGTCGATCTGCCGCATGCGCTGACCACCGGCCTGCAGTCGATCTTCGCGGTGCCGCATGCCACGCTGCGACTATGGAACGTCGCGCCATCCTTCGCTCACGCCTGGTTCGCGGCGCCGGCCTCGGAAGATGCGCAGCTGTTCGCCAGCAGCCTGGATGCGCCGTTCTGCGGGCCGAACAACGATTTCGAAGTCGCCGGCTGGCTGGAAGACGCGGCGCAGGTGCGCTCGCTGGCGCTGCTGCCGCTGCGCGGTGCCGACGGCGGCGATGCCTTCGGCCTGCTGGTGCTGGGCTCGCCCGACCCGGAACGTTTCGGCGCCGACATGGCGACCGATTTCCTGGCGCGCATCGGCGCCACCGCCAGCGCCGCGCTGGCCTGCCTGCTGGCCTGAGTGGCCGCCATGCGCAGCGATTCCGAATTCCTGCGCGATTACCTGGAAAGCTTGGCCAGCCAGCGCCAGCTGGCCGCGCATACGATCGACAGCTACCGGCGCGACCTGGCCGAGCTGCGGCAGCTGGCACCGACGGCAAGCCGCCTGACCGCGCTCACCCAGTTCGACATCCGCAAGCTGGCCGCGCAATTGCACGGGCGCGGCCTGTCGGCGCGCTCGATCGCGCGCAAGCTGTCGGCCTGGCGCGGCTTTTTCGAATGG
>JBAUJK010000451.1:0-5320 GCA_049683695.1 Burkholderiaceae bacterium | reverse complement strand
CACCGCCAGCTGATTGGCTTGCCGTGCATTGTCGGCATTTTGCTTGACGGTGGAAGTCAGTTCTTCCATCGACGAGGCGGTTTCTTCAAGGGAACTGGCCTGCTGTTCGGTGCGCGACGACAGATCCTGGTTGCCGGCGGCGATCTGGCTGGACGCGGTGGCGATGGTGTCGGTGCCGCTGCGCACCTGGCCGACCACCTGGGCCAGGCTGTCACGCATGCGCTTCATCGCAAACAACAGGCTGCTGTGGTCCTTGGCTTTGGTGACGACCGCGACCGTCAAGTCGCCGGCGGCAATCTTGCCCGCAATCTCCGCTGCATATTGCGGTTCACCACCCAATTGGCGCGTCAAGTTGCGAGTAATCAGGACGCCCAGTGCCATCCCCATCAACACGCTGCTCAATACCAGCAGCAACATGAAGCTGCGGCTGGAGCGATATAGCGCGGCGGCTTCCTCGGAGGCGGTTTTTGCCCTAGCCTCTTTTTGCTTCGATAATTCGGTCAGGTTGTTGTCCAGGATGTTGGCGTATTTGCGCGTATCCGCCAGGGCTTGGTTCAACTCCACGCTGCGCTCCTGCAGAGCCGTGGCAGCCGCCAGGGTCAAGGCCTTCTCCATCGTCTGCTCGTAGTCGATGGAGATTTTTGCATAGTCTGCAAACAACTCCTGCGCACGCGCGGTCATGAATAGCGGCTTCGCTTTCTCGAGGTTCTCCTTGATATCCGCCAAATATTTTTTGATATTGGATTTGTTGCTCTCGCGCTCCTCTTCACTAGTCGACAACAGGAAGTTGGCCCGTGCTCGCCCGACATAAACCAGGCCGATGTTGGCTTCCTTGATGTAGGATAGCCCTAGCAATTCGTTCGCATACATCCGATCCGCGTTGTCGCTGATCTTTCCCATATTGGCGATGCCGATGCCTGCCACAATCGCGCCCATCAACGAAACAAACAGGAAACCGGCGATCAGGCGCGTTCCCACTTTCATGTTTTTAAACATATCCCGCTCTTCTGATGAATGAATGGAGGATCTGGTTTTAATTCCATATTCCTCGCATCGGTTGAGTTGATGCGGCCGGGGAAGGCTTTACGGTCGCCGTTGGCTGTGCTGCAAAAATGAGAGGTGTGACGGCACGCTGCTACTAATTACGCTCATTGGCCACGATGTCGATCAAGCCGATCTCAGAACTAGACAACAACCGCTCCATATCAATCAGGAGCAGCATACGTTGATCGATGGTGCCCAGCCCCAGGAGGTAATCAGTATTCAACGCCGCCCCCATTTCCGGGGCCGGCTTAAGTTGTTCCGCCGTCAGTGTGATCACGTCCGACACGCTGTCGACCACTGTCCCCAACACCCGCCCGGCGACATTCAAAATAATGACCACCGTGAACTGGTCATAGTTAGGTACTCCCAGATCGAATTTGATGCGCAGGTCGATGATCGGAACGATGATGCCGCGCAAATTGACCACGCCCTTTATGAAGGCCGGCGTATTGGCGATGCGGGTTACGCTGTCATAGCCGCGCAGCTCCTGCACTTTGTGAATGTCGACACCATATTCTTCGTCGCCGAGTGTGAAAGCCAAAAATTCAAGGCCGGACGGTAGCGCGATCTCGTTAGATCCGGTCTGCTGGAGCAGAGTAGAGGGAATAGCGGTTGCTTGCATCAGTAATCCTTCTTTATCTACTGAGTCGCAAGAATAATGAACTATGCGGCTGATTTGCCGGACGCTATTACGGTTGTGCGACTGCTTACAGTTACCTTACAGCACCGAAACTATCGCCCTCTGGGCGTGCATATAAATCAGAGAATAATTCTCTACGGCAACTTTGAATCACCGAAGCGTACATTACTTCCAATATGAATGTCACGTTATTGGTTACTAAAATAATAACCATTACGCTAGTGCGGATATCTAATTTGCCGTTAAGAGGCTGTTGCGAAACGAACAAGCAAATCGCATCTTTGAAAAGATTCATACGAAATACTCGTAGAAAATTTGGCTAAACTATATTTCCACGAGGAACAAGAAGGAGGTGTGAATCGCAGCTATTTTTTTACACACTTCCGAACCCTACGACTGGACTAAATGAAAGTGTTGTGGGCGGTATACAGAAGAGTTCGAGCGTGAGGAGCGATAGCCTGTATCTTTGCTCAAGAAGACAGCGCCTCCGAACGTCTGGCGGCGCAGGATTAGCAATGTGAACTTCGGCGGCTTAAGGTTTCTGCAGTATATCGGTGGTTTCGTGAATAAGCCGATCGATGTCAGCACCTTTAGAGACTGCTGGAACATGATGGAATGAAAGGTATAGACCTGAATTGGCTCACACTGGACGGGGCGATGAGAAGGGACTCCCCAGCCGGGAAAATCCAGCTGAATCGCTCCAGGTTTTGTACACACACTTCCGAGCCTTACAATTGGGCAAAATGAGGTGTTATGAGCGGGAAGCGGTACACAGAAGGTTGACGCAGGTCACGGAAAGCGGCCTCCCGGTGGCAGAAGTGGCGAGCCGGCTCGACGGGACGAGTAATAAGCCGTAGTAGGTTGTACCAGTTACTCAAAAAAGCACAGCACCCCCGAACGTCAGGCGGCGGAGGATCAGCAATCTGAAGTCTGGCGGCCTAAGGCGGTATTCGAGAAAGTCACCGAGGAGGGCGACATCCTAAACAAGCCGCCGCGTACTTTGCCAGGACATCCGGGTAAGGCTGCTTGAAGTTTGGCGACGCAGCAGCTCGTTTTTGCAAGCGCCGTAACGTTCCATTCCATGTCACCCCTCCACACCGCCGTTCCGACGAAAGCCGGATCACAGTGACGTTGCTCGCATGTTGAAGAGCCACATAGGCTGAAGGAAGAAACGGCACTAGGTTCCGGCTTGCGCCGGAACGACAGGAAGACTTACAGTCGCTGGGGTAATTCCACAAGCAATTCGTCCGATATAGGCGTTATACCCTTGGAACATCGGTCGCCGGCGGCAAATGCAGCGCGACGATCTCGTCCTCGGCCGCCCCCACCTTCGGATAGCGCTTAAACACCAGCGGATCGTGCCCCGGCACCAGGTGCTGCGGGCTGTCGGCCAGCGCCAGCAGGCGGTCGTAGCCTTCCAGCATGTCGCCGACGTGGAACACGATCGGGAACGGCGAATGGTTGTGGATGTTGTCGTAGAAGTGGCTGGCGTCGGATGCCAGCACCACCCAGCCGCGCTCGGTGCGCACGCGCACCGCCTGCAGCCCGCGCGTGTGGCCGCCGACGTGCACCAGCTCGATGCCGTCCGCCAGCCGGGCGTCGCCTTCGTAGAAGCGCACTCGCTTCGCATACACGCCGCGCACGATGTCGACCACGTCGTCGACCGCGTAGGCGTGCCGCATCAGGTCGTACTGCATGTACTTGCCGGTCGCGTATTGCAGTTCGGACTCCTGCAGGTGCATGGTCGCGTTCGGCAGCAGCTTGACGTTGCCGGCGTGGTCGTAGTGCAGGTGGGTCAGGATCACGTCGCCGACCTGTTCCGGCTCGATGCCGAGCCGGCGCAGCGACGCGATCGGGCAGCGCAGGAAGGTGCGGCCACGCTCGCGCGCGGCGGCTTCATCGAAGCCGGTATCGACCACCAGCGTGCGCTCGGCGTTGCGGATCACCCAGATGAAGTAATCCATCGGCATCGGCCCTTCGTGCGGGTCGTGCACCATGAAGTTTTCCGCGCGCTTGCGGGCGACGGTGGCGTAGCGGATCGCAAAGACTTGATAGACGGCGCTCATGGCTTCTCCGGCCGGGTGGACATGCGGCGCTAATACTCCCTTGCTCATGCCCTTATATCGGGCGAGAACAGGGAGGAATTGCCGCATACTCCCATTGAAATCGAAAGGCGGCGCCGCGGGCGGCGCGCCTGTGTTGCTTACTGGGCGTCGCCGCCCAGCAGACGGTACATCTCGGTATGGTCAGCGGTGCGGTCCAGGCTCTTGGCGGCATTGGTCCACAGCGCCAGGCATTCCTCGCCGAGCGCCATCGGATACTCCAGATCGCGGCCGAGCTGCATCGCGATGCCGAGGTCCTTGGCCATCAGCTGCAGCGAAAAGCCGGAATTGAAGGCGCCGTTCAGCATGAACTGCTTGACCTTGTTCAGCGTCGTGTTGTTGCTGCCGCTGGAGACGTTCAGCACGTCGGTGATGACGGCCGGATCGACGCCGAAGCGCTCGCCGACGCGCAGCGCCTCGACCGCCGCCACCAGGCCGGCAGCCGACACGTAGTTGTTCAGCGCCTTGACCGCGTGGCCGGCGCCGGCCGGGCCGACGTGGAACAGGCTCTTGCCCATGCAGGCCAGAAGGCTCTTCTGCGCTTCGAACAGCACGGCGTCGCCGCCGACGATGATCGCCAGCGAGCCGTCGACCGCGCGCTTGACGCCGCCCGACACCGGGGCGTCGAGGAACTGCACGCCGCGCGCCGCCAGCGTCGCCGCCAGCGCGCGCGAGCGCAGCGGCTCGGACGAGCTCATGTCGATCACGCAGGTGCCGGCCGCCAGCTGCGGCAGCAGGCCGTCGGCTTCGCCCTTGCCGTCGGCGCCGAGCAATACCGATTCGACGATCGCCGAATTCGGCAGCATCGTGATCACCACGTCGACCGCCGGCAGCGCCCGCTCGGCCAGCGCGACCGCGCTGGCGCCGTGTTCGGCGGCGAACTGGCGCGCGCGCCCGGCATCGGCATCCGCCACCCACAGCGGATAGCCGGCCTGCGCCAGCCGCGCCGCCATCGGGCTGCCCATCATGCCGAGGCCGATGAAACAGATCTTTTGCATCGCCGGTCCTTAGATGTTCATTTCCTTGAAGACTTCCTTGGCGACGCGGAAGTTGTCGATCGCCGCCGGCACGCCGCAATAGATCGCCGCCTGCAGGAACACTTCCTTGATCTCGTCCTTGGACAGGCCGTTGTTGATCGCGCCGCGCACGTGCAGCTTGATCTCATGCGGGCGGTTCAGCGCGGTCAGCATCGCCAGGTTCAGGAAGCTGCGGGTCTTGCGGTCCAGCCCCGGGCGGTTCCAGACGTCGCCCCAGCAGTACTGGGTGACCAGTTCCTGCATCTCGCGGTTGAATTCGTCGGCGTTCTTGATCGACGCATCGACGTATTCGGCGCCGAGCACTTCGCGGCGGGTCTGCAAGCCTTTGTCGAACAATTCCTGATTCATTTTGAAGATCCTTGAAAGAGTGGGTGGGAAAAACGGGTGGAGGCGCCGGGCGGCGCCGGGATTTACGGTCGCTCGGCGAGCGGCGCCAGGTCGGGCTGGTGTTCCAGCACCGCCAGCGCCGCCGCCTCGGCATTGGCGATGTGCAGGCG
>JBAUJK010000450.1:0-3677 GCA_049683695.1 Burkholderiaceae bacterium | reverse complement strand
AAGCGGGTCATGGCGCAGGACATGCTGGAGGTGATGCGCGCGCTCGGCTTCGATCGCTTTGCGGTGTGCGGCCACGACCGCGGCGGCCGCGTCGCGCACCGGCTGGCGCTCGACCACTCGGATGCGGTGGACCGGCTGATGGTGCTCGACATCACGCCGACGCGCACCATGTACGAAAAGACCGACAAGGAATTCGCGACGCTGTATTACCACTGGTTCTTCCTGATCCAGCCGGCGCCGCTGCCGGAGACGCTGATCGGCAACAGCGCGCAATTCCTGCTGCACACGACGCTCGGCGGCTGGGGTTCGAACGGCGAATCGTTCATCGATCCGGCGGCGCTGGCCGAATACGAACGCTGCTTTTGCCAGCCGGACACGATCCATGCGATGTGCGAGGATTACCGCGCCGCCGCCGGCATCGACCTCGAGCACGACCGCGACCACGACGACCGGAAAATCGCCTGCCCGCTGCGCGTGCTGTGGGGCGAGCATGGCGTGGTCGGGCGGCTGTTCCAGCCGCTGGACGACTGGCAGGAGAAATGCGCGCTACCGGTCTCCGGGCGCGCGCTGGCCTGCGGCCATTTCATCCCGGAACAGGCGCCGGACGCGCTGCTGGCGGAGATGCTGGAGTTCTTCGGCGCCTGACGGATTATTCGCGGAACTGATTGATCGCGGCGCGCGTTTCCTGCGCCGCGCGGCGCGCGGCCGCGGCGAAATCCTCGCCGTCTTGCGCCTTCGCGTACAGGATCGCGCGCGACGAATTGATCATCATGCCGGTGCCGGCGGCGGTCTTGCCGGCCACCACGGTGGCGGCGATGTCGCCGCCCTGGGCGCCAATGCCCGGCACCAAGAGCGGCATGTCGCCGACGATCGCGCGCACCTGTGCCAGTTCGGCCGGGAAGGTGGCGCCGACCACCAGCCCGCACTGGCCGTTGCGGTTCCACTTTTCCGCCACCAGCCGCGCCACGTGCTGGTAGACCGGCATGCCGTCGGCGTTCAGGAACTGCAGATCGGAGCCGCCCGGGTTGGAGGTGCGGCACAGCACGATGGCACCGCGCTCCTTCCATTCCAGGTACGGCGCGATCGAATCGAAGCCCATGTACGGATTGACGGTGACGGCGTCGGCGCCGTAGCGTTCGAACGCTTCGCGCGCGTACTGCTCGGCGGTGGCGCCGATGTCACCGCGCTTGGCGTCCAGCACCAGCGGGATCTGCGGATGCTGTGCACGCAGGTAATCGCACACCGCTTCCAGCTGGCCTTCGGCGCGCGCCGCGGCGAAATAGGCGATCTGCGGCTTGAACGCGCAGGCGTGTTCGGCAGTGGCATCGATGATCGCCTTGCAGAATTCGAAGATCGCGTCCGGCCGTCCCTGCAGCGGCGCCGGCAGGCGCGCCAGATCCGGGTCGAGGCCGACGCACAGCAGCGAATCGTGGGCTTTCCAGGCGGCGGAGAGTTTGTCGATGAAGGTCACGGCGCGGTCTTTCGGATAGCGTTGGCGGTGCGCGCATTGTAGCGCGCCATGCTATCTTTCCGGCATGACTTCCCTCTCGCGCAAGGACTGGCTGCTGCTGGTTTTCCTGACCCTGATCTGGGGTGCCAACTGGCCGGTGATGAAGATCGCCGTGCATGATTTTCCACCGATCACCTTCCGTCTGCTGTCGGTCGCCGGCGGCGCGCTGGTGCTGTGGGCGGCGCTGCGCGTGCAGCGCCTGCCGCTGGCGATTCCGCGCGGCCAGTTCGGCACGGTGCTGAAGCTGGCGATCCCGAACGTGCTGATGTGGCAGCTGTTCATCATCCTCGGCGTCAAGATGCTCAGTTCCGGCCGCGCCGCGATCCTCGGGTACACGATGCCGGTGTGGGCGGTGCTGTCGGGACTGATTTTTTTCCATGAACGGGTGACCAGGCTGGCCTGGCTCGGCGTCGGCTGCGCGCTGGCCGGCGCGCTGCTGCTGCTGTCGAGCGAATTCGAAAACCTGTCCGGCCAACCGCTCGGCAGCCTGATGGCGCTGATCGCCGCCGCGTCCTGGGGCTTCGGCACGGTGCTGATGAAGCGCACCCGGCTCGACATGCCGACCGCGGTGCTGACCATGTGGACGCTGGTGATCGGCTCGCTGCTGCTGCTGCCGGTGGCGGTGCTGTTCGAGCACGCCGCCTGGCGCGCGCCCAATGCGGTCGAATGGGCGGCGATCGCGTTCAATGCGGTGCTGGCGCTGGCCACCGCGCAGCTGCTGTGGTTCCGGCTGGCGCGCACGCTGCCGCCGGTGGCGTCCAGCCTGTCGGTGATGATGATCCCGGTGCTCGGCATCTTCCTCGGCGCCTGGTGGCTGCACGAAACGCCGCACTGGCCGGACTACGTGGCGGCGCTGCTGATCCTGCTGGCAATGAGCACGGTGCTGTTGAAACCGCGCACCGCCACCCTTACATGAGTATTCTTCCAACAACAACCCTGCAAGGAAGCGACGATGAAAAAATGGCCCGCCCTGCTGTTCGCGCTGCTGCTGCTGCCTTTTCTGGGTGGCTGCGGCTACAACCAGTTCCAGACCCAGGACGAGGCGGTCAAGGCGGCCTGGAGCGAGGTGGTCAACCAGTACCAGCGGCGCGCCGACCTGGTGCCGAACCTGGTCAATACCGTCAAGGGCTACGCCAGCCATGAGCAGGAGACGCTGGAAGCGGTGACGCGCGCACGCGCGGCTGCCACCAGTTTCCAGATCACGCCGGAAGTGCTGAACGATCCACAGGCATTCCAGAAATTCCAGCAGGTGCAGGGCCAGCTGTCGTCGGCGCTGTCGCGGCTGATGGCGGTGGCGGAAAACTATCCGCAGCTGAAGGCCGACACGCTGTTCCGCGACCTGCAGTCGCAGCTGGAAGGCACCGAAAACCGCATCACGGTGGCGCGCCAGCGCTACATCGCGGCGGTCCAGCAGTACAACGTGCTGGCGCGCAGCTTCCCGACCAACCTGACCGCGAAGATGTTCGGCTATGCGGTCAAGCCGTCGTTCACGGTGGAAAACGAAAGGGCGATCTCGACCGCGCCCACCGTCGATTTCGGCAAGAAGTAGGCGCCCACGATGGCACTGTGGCGGCTCCTGACGGCACTGGCGCTGGCCGCGTGGCTGACGGCCGCCGGCGCGCAGGATTTCGTACCGGTGCCGCCGCTGAGCGCGCATGTGATCGACCAGATCGGCATGCTGGATGCGCGTCAGCGCACGACGCTGGATGGCGTGCTGACCGAGTATGAGCAGAAGACCGGCAGCCAGATCGTGCTGCTGCTGATGTCCTCCACCGCGCCGGAGGCGATCGAGCAGTACAGCATCCGCGTCGCCGACGCCTGGCGGCTGGGCCGCAAGGGTATCGACGACGGCGTGATCCTGGTGGTCGCCCGCGACAATCCATCGTCGCTGCGGCGGCTGCGCATCGAGGCCGGACGTGGCGTGCAGGGCAGCCTGACCGACGCCCAATCCAAGCGCATCCTGCAGGACGTGATCGCGCCCTACTTCCGGCGCAACGATTTCTATGGCGGGCTGAACGCCGGCGTCGCCGCGCTGACCGCGATCCTGGATCAGGAGCATTTGCCGGCGCCGGCCGGCAACCAGCGCGCCGATGCCACGCAGGACGAGGGCTCGCTGGCCGATGCGCTGGTGCCGCTGCTGTTCTTCATCTTCCTGGTGGTGGTCAGC
>JBAUJK010000449.1:0-10306 GCA_049683695.1 Burkholderiaceae bacterium | reverse complement strand
CCCGGCCCACCCGGACGCGGCGCCGGGGCCGGGCGACGTCGGGCCACTGTTCGACCGCTTCGTCGAACTGATGGCGCAACACAAGAAACAGGCAAATCAACAGGCGAACACGGAGAACAACAACAATGCCTAAGCGCAGCGATATCCAGAGCATCCTCATCATCGGCGCTGGCCCGATCATCATCGGCCAGGCTTGCGAATTCGACTATTCCGGCGCCCAGGCCTGCAAGGCGCTGCGCCAGGAAGGCTACAAGGTCATCCTGGTCAACAGCAATCCGGCCACCATCATGACCGACCCGGAGATGGCCGACGTCACCTACATCGAGCCGATCACCTGGCAGGTGGTCGAGCGCATCATCGACAAGGAGCGTCCGGACGCGATCCTGCCGACCATGGGCGGCCAGACCGCGCTCAATTGCGCGCTCGATCTGTGGCGCAACGGCATCCTCGACAAATACAAGTGCGAACTGATCGGCGCCACGCCGGAAGCGATCGACAAGGCCGAGGACCGCCAGAAGTTCAAGGAAGCGATGACGAAGATCGGCCTGAACTCGGCCCGCTCCGGCATCGCGCACACGATGGACGAATCGTGGGCGGTGCAGAAGGAACTCGGCTTCCCGGTCATCATCCGGCCGTCGTTCACGATGGGCGGCACCGGCGGCGGCATCGCCTACAACCCGGAAGAATTCGACGCCATCTGCAAGCGCGGCCTGGAAGCCTCGCCGACCTCGGAACTGCTGATCGAGGAATCGCTGATCGGCTGGAAGGAATTCGAGATGGAAGTGGTGCGCGACCGCGCCGACAACTGCATCATCGTCTGCTCGATCGAAAACCTCGACCCGATGGGCGTGCATACCGGCGACTCGATCACGGTGGCGCCGGCGCAGACGCTGACTGACAAGGAATACCAGATCATGCGCAACGCGTCGATCGCGGTCTTGCGCGAGATCGGCGTCGATACCGGCGGCTCCAACGTGCAGTTCGCGGTCAATCCGGCCGACGGCCGCATGATCGTGATCGAGATGAATCCGCGCGTCTCGCGCTCGTCGGCGCTGGCGTCGAAGGCGACCGGCTTCCCGATCGCCAAGGTGGCCGCCAAGCTGGCGGTCGGCTTCACGCTGGACGAGCTGCGCAATGAAATCACCGGCGGCGCCACGCCGGCCTCGTTCGAGCCGTCGATCGACTATGTGGTCACCAAGATCCCGCGCTTCGCGTTCGAGAAATTCCCGCAGGCCGACCACCACCTGACCACGCAGATGAAATCGGTCGGCGAAGTGATGGCGATCGGCCGCACCTTCCAGGAATCGTTCCAGAAGGCGCTGCGCGGCCTCGAAGTCGGCGTCGACGGCATGAACGAAAAGACCACCGATCGCGAAGTGATCGAGGAAGAATTGGGCGAACCGGGGCCGGACCGCATCTGGTACGTCGGCGACGCGTTCGCACAGGGCTTCACGCTGGAAGAAGTACACGAGCTGACGCACATCGATCCGTGGTTCCTGGCGCAGATCAAGGATATCGTCGACATCGAACTGTGGCTGGAAGCCGGCCAGACGCTGGATGGCCTGGAAAAGGACACGCTGTTCCGGCTGAAACAGAAGGGCTTCGCCGACCGCCGCCTGGCCAAGCTGCTGAAGACCACCGATACCGCGGTGCGCGACAAGCGCCGCGCCCTCGGCATCCGGCCGGTCTACAAGCGGGTCGACACCTGCGCTGGCGAATTCGCCACCAACACCGCCTACATGTACTCGACCTACGAGGAAGAATGCGAGGCGCTGCCGACCGACAGGAAGAAGATCATGGTGCTCGGTGGCGGTCCGAACCGCATCGGCCAGGGCATCGAGTTCGACTACTGCTGCGTGCATGCGGCCTTGGCGATGCGCGAGGATGGTTATGAAACCATCATGGTCAACTGCAACCCGGAAACCGTGTCGACCGACTACGATACGTCGGACCGCCTGTATTTCGAGCCGCTGACGCTGGAAGACGTGCTGGAAATCGTCGACAAGGAGAAGCCGGTCGGCGTGATCGTCCAGTACGGCGGCCAGACGCCGCTGAAGCTGGCGCTCGACCTGGAGGCCAATGGCGTGCCGATCGTCGGCACCTCACCCGACATGATCGACGCCGCCGAAGACCGCGAGCGTTTCCAGCATCTGCTGAACGATCTCGGCCTGCGGCAGCCGCCGAACCGCACCGCGCGCACCGAGGAAGAGGCGCTGGCGCTGGCCGCCGAAATCGGCTATCCGCTGGTGGTGCGGCCCAGCTACGTGCTGGGCGGGCGGGCGATGGAAATCGTCCACGAGCAGCGCGACCTCGAACGCTACATGCGCGAGGCGGTCAAGGTTTCCAACGATTCCCCGGTGCTGCTGGACCGCTTCCTGTCGGACGCGATCGAAGTCGACGTCGACTGCCTGTCGGACGGCGAGCGCACCTTCATCGGCGGCGTGATGGAACACATCGAACAGGCCGGCGTGCATTCCGGCGACTCGGCCTGCTCGCTGCCGCCGTACTCGCTGTCGCCGGAGACCATCGCCGAACTGAAGCGCCAGACCGCGGCGATGGCCAAGGGCCTGAACGTAGTCGGCCTGATGAACGTGCAGTTCGCGATCCAGGAGCAGGAAATCGACGGCAAGATGCAGGACGTCGTCTACGTGCTGGAAGTCAACCCGCGGGCGTCGCGCACGGTGCCGTTCGTGTCCAAGGCGACCGGCCTGCAACTGGCCAAGATCGCCGCCCGCTGCATGGTCGGGCAATCGCTGGCCAGCCAGGGCATCGCGCATGAAGTGGTGCCGCCGTATTTCAGCGTCAAGGAAGCGGTGTTCCCGTTCGTCAAGTTCCCCGGCGTCGATACCATCCTCGGGCCGGAAATGAAGTCGACCGGCGAAGTGATGGGCGTCGGCCTGACCTTCGGCGAAGCCTTCGTCAAGTCGCAGCTGGGTGCCGGCGTCAAGCTGCCGACTTCCGGCAAGGTGTTCCTGTCGGTCAAGAACAGCGACAAGCCGCGCGCGGTACAGGTGGCGCGCGACCTGGTCGCGCTTGGTTTTTCGATCGTCGCCACCAAGGGCACGGCAGCCGCGATTGCCGCCGCCGGCATCGAGGTGGCCACCGTCAACAAGGTGGTCGAAGGGCGGCCGCACATCGTCGACATGATCAAGAACCAGGAAATCGCGCTGGTGATCAATACCGTCGAGGAAAAGCGCAGCGCGATCGCCGATTCGCGTGCAATCCGCATCTCGGCGCTGGCGGCGCGGGTGACCTACTTCACCACCATCGCCGGCGCCGAGGCGGCGGTCGAAGGGATGCACCACCTGGAGGGCTTGCGGGTCTACGATTTACAAGGACTGCATAAAACCTTACACTAGCCCGACACTTACAACATTACCCACTACAGAGGTCACACATGGCGCCGGATTTTCCGGCGTGTGTGTGACCTCTGTATTTTCTTGAACGAATCAAAACATGAGCACAGTACCCATCACCAAACGCGGCGCCGAAATGCTGAAGGAAGAACTGACCCGCCTGAAGAGCAAGGAGCGTCCGGCCGTCATCAACGCCATCGCCGAAGCGCGCGCCCAGGGCGACCTGTCGGAAAACGCCGAATACGAAGCGGCCAAGGAACGCCAGGCCTTCATCGAAGGCCGCATCGCCGATCTCGAGAGCAAGCTGTCGGCGGCGCAGATCATTGATCCGGAAACGCTGGAAGCCGACGGCCGCATCGTGTTCGCGTCCACCGTCGACCTCGAAGACCTGGAATCGGGCGACAAGGTGACCTACCAGATCGTCGGTATCGACGAAGCCGACATCAAGCAGTCGAAGGTATCGGTGACGTCGCCGATCGCCCGCGCGCTGATCGGCAAGGTCGCCGGCGATGTGGTCGAGGTGCAGGCACCGTCCGGCGTGCGCGAGTACGAAGTGCTCGAAGTGCGTTACGTCTGAAGCGATGTTCGCGCGCACCCGGCTGCTGATCGCGACGCTGTGGGTCGGCAGCGGCTGGACCATCGGCTACCTGGTGGCGCCGACGCTGTTCGCGACGCTGCCCGATTCCATGCAGGCCGGCGGCATCGCCGGCAGTCTGTTCCGGGTCGAGGCGTGGCTGACGGTGGCGTGCGCACTGGCGCTGCTGGTGCTGCTGGCGGCGGCGCGGCGCAACGGCGAGGGCGTGCGTACCCAAGTGACGCTGGTGGCGGCGATGCTGGCCTGCACTCTGGTCGGCTATTTCGGCCTGCAGCCGTTCATGGCGGTACTGCGCGAGGCGGCCGCGGCGGCCGGCGGCATGAGCGGCGACATCAAGACCCGCTTCGGCCTGCTGCACGGCGTCGCCAGCCTGCTGCATCTGGCGCAAAGCCTGCTCGGAGTGGCGCTGATCCTGCAGGTCAGGAAATAGCCATTCCCGGGAAAGCGGGGAGTATGCCGGAAAATCGGCCTATCCCGGGCGTTCCATAGGCGACTTTGGAAATACTGTAGGCAGTATGAGAATCCTGCCGAGCAGCGCTCAGGCGCCGCCGAGCGAGGATTTCTTCGTGCTTTTCTGGCGCGGCTTGGCGCGCTTGATCGAGCCGCCGGCGGTGACCCGTTCATTGCCTTTCAGCATCACCTTGGTGACCGACGGCCGCCGCGTGCCGCTGGCACTTGGCTTGACGATGGTGACTTCGCGCAGACCCTTGCCGCGCTTGTCGCTGCGCGCCTTCGGCTGTTCCTGCTTCGGCCGGTAGACCACCAGCAGCTTGCCGATATGCTGCACCGGCGCGGCGTCGAGTTCGCTGCAGATCTGGTCGTAGATCGCCAGGCGCGCCTCGCGGTCGTCGCCGAACACGCGGATCTTGATCAGGCCGTGGGCCTTCAGGCTGGCGTCGATTTCCTTCATCACGGGCGGCGTCAGGCCGGCTTCGCCGACGATCACCACCGGGTTCAAGGCATGGGCTTCGGCGCGCAGGGCGCTGCGTTCGGTGGAGGACAGGTTCATGGTGCTGGAGAGTGAAGGTCGTCGACGCCGGCAGGCGACGCGCGGCGGCAGCGCCGCTGATATGAAAAGAGACTGTATTCTACGCGAATGGCAAAGAACAAATTGAACAAAAGCTGGCTGCACGCGCACATCAACGATCCTTACGTGAAGCAGGCGCAAAAGGACGGCTACCGTGCGCGCGCCGCCTATAAGCTGAAGGAAATCGACGACAGCGAGAAGCTGATCCGTCCCGGGCAGGTGATCGTCGACCTCGGCTGCGCGCCGGGCAGCTGGTCACAGTACGCGCGCCACAAGCTGGCCGGGCGTGAGGGCGGCGGCATCAACGGCGTCATCGTCGGCCTCGACCTGCTGCCAATGGAGCCGATCGCCGACGTCCATTTCATCCAGGGCGATTTCCGCGAGGAGGACGCGCTGCGCCAGCTGGAAACGGTGCTGGCGGGACGCAAGGCCGACCTGGTGTTGTCCGACATGGCGCCCAACCTGTCCGGCATCGCGGTGGCGGACGCCGCGCGCGTCGAATACCTGATCGATCTGGCGATCGAATTCGCGCAGGCGCACATGAAACCTTCCGGTGCGCTGCTCGTCAAATGTTTCAACGGTTCCGGCTACGACAGCATCGTCGCCAACTTCAGGAACGCGTTCCAGACCGTGATCCCGAAGAAGCCCAAAGCCAGCCGCGACAAATCCTCTGAGGTTTTCCTGCTGGGAAAGACCCTCAGGCACCCAAAATAATCCAATTAATTTGCCGCCGAATCCTTGTTATTTCAGGGGTTTAGCCGCATATCCCGCCTAGTAAGCCCTGTTTTTTCCGAGTAGAATCGGTCCATAGATTGCACGCGGCGCGCCGCGCCAAGGAGTCCTAGTGAACAACATGTTTTCCAAAACCGCCGTCTGGGTGGTGATTGCCCTGGTCCTCTTCACCGTCTTCAAGCAATTCGACAGCCGCGGGCTTACCACTGGCGCGACGCCGATCGCCTACTCGGACTTCCTGGACGACGTGCACGCCAAGCGTATCAAGGAAGCAACGATCGAGGATCGCAGCATCGTTGCCACGACCACCGATGGCAAGAAAGTCAAGACCGCCGCGACCTACCTGGACCGCGGCCTGATCGGCGACCTCATCAACAACGACGTCAAGTTCGACGTCAAGCAGCCGGAAGAGCAGTCGTTCCTGTCGCAGGTGTTCATTTCGTGGTTCCCGATGCTGCTCCTGATCGGCGTCTGGGTGTTCTTCATGCGGCAAATGCAGGGCGGCGGCAAGGGCGGTGCCTTTTCCTTCGGCAAGTCGAAGGCGCGCATGCTCGATGAAAACAGTAATTCCGTGACCTTCGCCGACGTCGCCGGCTGCGACGAGGCCAAGGAAGAAGTCAACGAATTGGTCGACTTCCTGCGCGACCCGACCAAGTTCCAGAAACTCGGCGGCCGCATTCCGCGCGGCGTGCTGCTGGTCGGTCCTCCGGGTACCGGTAAGACCCTGCTGGCGCGCGCGATCGCCGGCGAAGCGAAAGTGCCGTTCTTCACCATTTCCGGTTCCGACTTCGTCGAAATGTTCGTCGGCGTCGGCGCTTCGCGCGTGCGTGACATGTTCGAGAACGCCAAGAAGCATTCGCCGTGTATCGTTTTCATCGATGAAATCGACGCCGTCGGCCGCCATCGCGGCGCCGGCATGGGCGGTGGCAACGACGAGCGCGAGCAGACCCTGAACCAGCTGCTGGTCGAGATGGACGGCTTCGAGCCGAACTCCGGCGTGATCGTGATCGCCGCCACCAACCGCGCCGACGTGCTCGACAAGGCTCTCTTGCGCCCGGGTCGTGTCGACCGCCAGGTGATGGTCGGCCTGCCCGACATCCGTGGCCGCGAGCAGATCCTGTACGTGCACATGCGCAAGGTGCCGATCGCACCCGACGTCAAGGCCGACATCCTGGCGCGCGGTACCCCGGGCTTTTCCGGCGCCGACCTGGCCAACCTGGTCAACGAGGCGGCGCTGTTTGCTGCGCGCCGCAGCAAGCGGCTGGTCGAGATGCAGGATTTCGAGGACGCCAAGGACAAGATCGTGATGGGTCCGGAACGCAAGTCGGCCGTGATGCGCGAGGAAGAGCGACGCAACACCGCCTACCATGAGTCCGGCCACGCGGTGGTCGCCAAGCTGCTGCCGAAGGCCGATCCGGTGCACAAGGTCACCATCATGCCGCGCGGCTTCGCGCTCGGCCTGACCTGGCAATTGCCGGAACATGACCGCGTCAACATGTACAAGGACAAGATGCTGGAAGAAATCGCCATCCTGTTCGGCGGCCGCATCGCGGAAGAACTGTTCATGCACCAGATGTCGACCGGCGCCTCGAACGACTTCGAACGCGCCACCAAGATGGCGCGCGCGATGGTCACCCGCTACGGCATGTCGGACGCGCTCGGCACCATGGTCTACGAAGATAGCCAGAACGACGGCTATTTCGGCGGCACTTCGAAGACTATCTCGGAAGCGACCCAGCAAAAGGTGGATGCCGAAATCCGCCACATCCTCGATACCCAGTACGCGCTGTCGCGCCGGCTGCTCGAGGAAAACCGTGACAAGGTCGAGATGATGGCCAAGACGCTGCTGGAATGGGAAACCATCGACGCCGACCAGATCAACGACATCATGGAAGGCAGCGAACCGCGTCCGCCGAAGGCCGGCGTGCCGGCCAAGAAGCCGTCGTCCGACGGCCCGTCCGGCGGCGTCTCGCCGACTGCCACCGCACCGGCCTGATGCGGCGCGCGATGCCGACCTGATTGCATTCCGTTCGATCAAAGGGTGAGGAGCGATCCTCGCCCTTTTTCTTTGCCCCACGTACTCTCATGCAAACCGAATTCCAGTGCGGCCGCTATCGCCTGCCGCTCGACCGTCCCGGCGCTGCACCGCTGGTGATGGGGATCCTCAACGTCACGCCCGATTCGTTTTCCGACGGCGGCCGCTATCAGTCGCTGGACTCGGCGCTGACCCGCGCCGAGCGCATGATCGCCGATGGCGCCGACATCCTCGACATCGGCGGCGAATCGAGCCGGCCCGGCGCCGACGCGCTGCCGCTGGACGAGGAACTGCGGCGGGTGCTGCCGGTGATCCACGCGTTGCGCGACTGCGGCAAGCCGCTATCGATCGACACCTACAAGCCGGCAGTGATGCGCGCCGCGCTCGCCACCGGCGCCGACATGATCAACGACATCAGCGGCTTTCGCGCCGACGGCGCGCTGGATGCGGTGCGCGACAGCGATTGCGGCCTGTGCGTGATGCACATGCTCGGCGAGCCGCGCACCATGCAGGACCGGCCGGAATACGAAGACGTGGTGCGCGAGGTGACCGCCTTCCTGCGGCAGCGCTGCAACGAACTGGAAGGCGCCGGCATTGACCGCAGTCGACTGTGCGTCGATCCCGGCTTCGGCTTCGGCAAGACGTTGGAGCATAATATCGCGCTGGTGAAACACATCGGATCGATGCAACGCGAACTGGGCTTGCCGCTGTTGGCCGGCCTGTCGCGCAAGTCGATGCTGGCCGGGTTGACCGGCCGCGCGGTCGATCAGCGGCTGGCCGGCAGCCTGGCATTGGCGCTGGCCGCCGCCGCGCAGGGCGCGCGCATCGTGCGCGTGCACGACGTCGCGGAAACGGTCGATGCGCTGAAGGTCTGGCAGGCGGTCGGCGCCTGAACGGCAACGTGAGTGGCAACAAGAACAGGGAAAACATGGCACGCAAGTATTTCGGAACCGACGGCGTCCGCGGTCGCGTCGGCGTAGCGCCGATCACACCGGATTTCGTGATGAAACTGGGCTATGCCGCCGGCCGCGTACTGGCGCAGGCGGAAGCGGCCAGCGCGCGGCCGACGGTGCTGATCGGCAAGGACACGCGCATTTCTGGCTACATGCTGGAAGCGGCGCTGCAGGCCGGGCTGGCGGCGGCCGGCGTCGACGTGCTGCTGGCCGGGCCGATGCCGACGCCAGCGGTGGCTTACCTGACGCGCGCGCTGCGGCTGTCGGCCGGGGTCGTGATTTCGGCGTCGCACAATCCTTACGCAGACAATGGCATCAAGTTCTTTTCGGCGCAGGGCAACAAGCTGCCGGACGCGGTGGAAACCGCGATCGAAGCCGAGATCGACGCGCCGATGGCCTGCGTGACATCGGAACAGATGGGCAGGGCGCGCCGGCTGGACGACGCAGCCGGGCGCTACATCGAGTTCTGCAAGAGCACCTTCCCGAACGAGTTCGACCTGCGCGGGCTGACGCTGGTGGTCGATTGCGCGCACGGCGCCGCCTATCACATCGCGCCGCACGTCTTTCACGAACTCGGGGCCGAGGTGATCGCCATCGGCAACCAGCCAAACGGCCTGAACATCAACGACGGCGTCGGCGCCACCTCGCCGGAAGCGCTGGCAATCGCCGTGCGTGCCAATCGCGCCGACCTCGGCATCGCGCTGGACGGCGACGCCGACCGCCTGCTGATGGTCGACGCCGGCGGCCGCATCTACAACGGCGACGAATTGCTATACGTGATGGTCAAGGACCGGCTGGCCGGCGCGCCGGTGCAGGGCGTGGTCGGCACGCTGATGACCAACATGGCGCTGGAGGTGGCGCTGCGCCGGATGGACATCGAATTCGCGCGCGCCAAGGTCGGCGACCGCTACGTGCTGGAACTCTTGCAGCAGCGCAACTGGATACTCGGCGGCGAGGGTTCCGGCCACCTGCTGTGCCTGGACAAGCACACCACCGGCGACGGCATCGTGTCGGCGCTGCAGGTGCTGTCGGCACTGCGCCGCAGCGGCAAGACGCTGGCCGAATGCACGGCCGACATGCAGCTCTATCCGCAAAGTTTGGTCAACGTCCGGGTCGCGCCCGGCTTCGACTGGCAGACCGATGCCGGCCTGCTGGCGGAAAAGGAGAGGGCGGAACGTGAACTGGGCGACGACGGCCGGGTGCTGATCCGCGCCTCCGGCACCGAGCCGCTGATCCGCGTGATGGTCGAGGCGCGCGATGCCGATGCCGCGGTGCGCATGGCGCGCCGCATCGCCGACCGCATCGGCGCTTAAAAGAAATCAGCCGCCGCCGAGCGCACGTTGACCGGCCGGGTCCGCGCGGGTATCATGCTCCCTCTCGGAGTGTGGCGCAGCCCGGTAGCGCACCTGGTTTGGGACCAGGGGGTCCAAGGTTCGAATCCTTGTACTCCGACCAACTCAACGGGCTGTCGCTGACAGCCCGTTTCCATTTCCGCAGTGAACGCCGTTGGCGTTTCGTTTCGCGCCAGGAGCTGCCCATAGCTCAGCTGGATAGAGCAACGGCCTTCTAAGCCGTAGGTCGCAGGTTCGACTCCTGCTGGGCAGGCCA
>JBAUJK010000448.1:0-13066 GCA_049683695.1 Burkholderiaceae bacterium | reverse complement strand
GTCGACACCGCGGCGTGGTCGATGGCGCTGCAGCCGCTGTGGGCGCCGCCGCGGGATTGAGCGGCCGCGCATCCGGGTGCCGCCCCGTCAGATGGCTCATGCGCCGGCGGCGGACATCCTGCCGGGGTATCCGCCCTCGCCTCGCCTAGCTACGCCACGGCAGTTCCAGACGCTCGCCGTCCGGAAGACACACTTCCACCGGCGAGGTGCCGAATACCGCCACCATCTGCAACGGCTCGCTACCGACGCTGAAGATCTGATGGTCGGCATTGCGCGGGACGAAAATGGTCGTATTCGGGCCGAACCGCTCGACACGCCCGTCAATGTGCAGCTCGCCATTTCCTGCCGTACAGAGCACCACTTCTTCGCAGTCATGCCGATGAGGCGGGGTGGCTGCGCCCGGCGCCATCGATTGATGCCAGATCGAAAGGTCGCGCAGGCCGTCGCTACTTCCGGCCAGCGTGACATGGGCGATTCCCGGAATGCCGGCTTCCGCCGGCGGCTGATTGGGGACTACATGCATGGTTGCCTCTCCTGGATGTTGACGCCGTTGGACAACGGCATGCGAGGCAGTATGAAAGGTCCTTTACTAAACTGGAATACCCGCTAATGTCATAATATTAAAGAAAAATTTTCTCCAATCGACCGATGAGCGGATTCAGCCACTTCATCGCCTTCGCCAGCGCCGCGCGCCATCGCAGCTTCGCGCGTGCCGGCCGCGAACTCGGCGTCACCGCGTCGACCATCGCCAAGCGCATTCTCAAGCTGGAGCGGCAACTGGGCGTCAAGGTCTTCCACCGAACCACGCGCCAGGTGACGCTGACATCGGACGGGGAAGCCTTGTTTGCCCGCTGCGAAAAGATCCTCGCCGACATCGACGAGCTCGAACTGCTGGCCGCCGGCGCAAGCGGAGAGCCGCGCGGCGACTTGCGGATCAGCGTACCGATCACCTACGGCAAGCGCGTGATCATCCCGGTCGTGACCAGGCTGCTGCTGCAATATCCGCATTTGCGCGCCGATGTGCGGTTGTCCGACCAAGTATCCGACGTGGTGAAGGAAGGCATCGACGCCGCGATCCGCATCATGCCGCTGGAGGACTCCCGGCTTGCGAGCAGACGGATCGATTGGCAGCAGATGGTGACCTGCGCCAGCCCCGACTATCTTGCGCGAACGGGCAAGCCGAAACATCCGTCGCGGCTGGAAGCGCACGCCTTCGTCGCGCATCGCATACCGACTACGGGACGCCCACGGCCGATCCGCTTTCTCGTCAACGGCGAAACCATCGAAGTGGAACCCGCGCACCGCATGCTTGCCGACGATGGCGAGGCCATGGTGCAAGCCGCCTGCCTCGGCGCCGGCATCGTGCAGGTTCCCGACTACATGGCGGCCGACGAACTCGCGCAAGGCCGGCTGGTGGAAGTGCTGGTAGCCTTCCGGCAGCCCCCGATGCCGATCAACGTCGTCTGGCCCGGCAATCGCCTGATGCCGCCACGATTGCGCGCATTCATCGACGCCCTGGCGGCCGCGACGCTTGACGGCGGCAAAGCGCCTCCGTCACAATCGGGCAAACAATCTTGACATGCATCCGATGCCCGCACTGACCGCCCATGACGCCCAGCCGCCGCGCTTCCCGCGGCCGGTACCGGCACGCATGGCGTTTGCAGGCAAATCCAAAAAACAGTCGCTCATTTGACCGGGGCGCACTGTCCCGTCAGGTGGCCGATGGGACAGCATGCGCGAAGGTTGAATTCCCCTCCTCTCTGTACAAGCCCCCTCGTTGCTCTTCCTGACGGTGACCTCCGTCGGTCTGCGTATGGGAGTGTGCAATGATGAGTTTTACAGGTATCTGGGTGCCGCTGGTCACCCCGTTTCACAATGGAGCGATCGATCGTGCCGCGCTGCGTTCGCTCGTCCGTGTCATGGCCGGGGCCGGGGTTTCCGGTCTGGTCGCCTGCGGATCGACCGGCGAGGCGGCGGCACTGAGCGGGGAAGAACAACTGGAGGTGCTGGATATCGTGCTGGATGCGTCCGCCGGCCTGCCTGTCGTCATGGGCATAAGCGGCAACAACATGGAGGCGGTGCGCGGCACATTGCAGCACTTGCGAGGCCGGCCGATCGCGGCACTGCTGGTGCCGGCACCCTACTACATCCGGCCGGCGCAGGCCGGCCTGATCGAGTATTTCCATGTGCTTGCCGATGCGGCCCCGGCGCCGCTGATCGTCTATAACATTCCCTATCGCACCGGGGTCGGCATCGAGCTGGAGACCATGCGTGCGATTGCGCGGCATGAGCGCGTCGTGGCGGTGAAGGATTGCGGCGGCGACCTGGGGTTGACGATGAATCTGATCGCCGATGCGTCGTTGCAGGTGCTGGCGGGGGAGGATCAGCAAATGCTCTCGACGCTGTGCCTGGGCGGAAGCGGAGCCATCGCCGCTTCCGCCCACATTCGGCCGGACCTGTTCGTCCGTATCGCGCAGACGGTCCGGGAAGGAAAGCTGGAAACGGCGAGAGAGATGTTCTATCGGCTGCTGCCGCTGATACAGCTGCTGTTTGCCGAGCCGAATCCGGGGCCGCTCAAGGCGGCGTTGGCGACGATGGGCTTGATGCGTGATGAGCTGCGTATGCCGATGCAGGCGGCGTCGGCGGCGCTGCGCGAAAAGCTTGGTGTCGAGTTGAAGCGGCTCGAGCGTCTGTAATCGGGCGAGGACCAATCACTCTCTCCCGTCATTCGGTGAAAGCCGGAATGACGGGAGACGCAAGTAAATCCCTCCAGCCCGAGGAAGTTTCAGGACCCGAACAAGCTGGCGAAGCCGCGCGCCGCCGCCTCCGGGTCGTCCGCCATATACACGCTGCTGATCACCGCAACCATATCCGCGTCCTGGGCCACCAGCGGCGCGGCGTTGGCATGCGTCATGCCACCGATGACGACCACGGGCAACGGAATTCCCGCCTTCGCTTGCGCGACGATCTCCGGCGGCGTGGTGACCGGATATTTTTTCACGCGCGACGGATAGAAGCCGCCGAACGCGATATAGCTGGCGCCGGCTGCCTGCGCATCGTACGCAAGTTCGATGCTGCCGTAACACGAGGCGCCGACGATCTTGCCGGCGCCGAGCCGCGCGCGCACCTCGGCCAGCGGCGCGTCGGTACCGCCGACGTGCACGCCATCGGCGTCCAGCGCTTCGCACAGATCGACGAAATCGTTGATCACCAGCGGCCGGCCGCGCCGGCGGCACAGCGCCAGCAGCGCCGCCGCCTGTTCCTGGCGCAGCGCCGGTCCGGCTTGCTTGTGGCGATACTGCACCAGCACCGCTCCGCCCTGTAGCGCGCTGTCGGTGGCGGCCAGGAGCCGTTCGGTATCGTCCCAGTCGGGCGTGACCATGTACAGTCCGCGCAGCGGATTCATGCCGTCTCCTTCAGAAATGGCTGGGTGCGGTTCGGGAAGCGCTGGCCCGGCGCCAGCGCATACGATGAGGCCAGCGCGCGCTGACAATATTCCTGCGCGTGTGCCGCCGCTTCGGCCATGCCGTAGCCGCGCGCCAGCAGCGCTGCGAGCGCCGCCGCCAGCGTGCAGCCGCTGCCGTGGAATTCGCCATCCAGGCGCGGCCAGCGCCAGCTGCGCCAGCTGCCATCGGCGCCATACAGCCGGTTGATCACATCCTCATGCGCGGGACCGTGGCCGCCCTTCAGCAGCGCGTACTCACAACCGCGCGCCAGCAGCTGACCGGCCTGGCGGTCGGGGTCGGTCTCGCCGCTGCACAGGCGTTCGGCTTCGCCGCAATTCGGCGTGATCACCGACGCCAGCGCGAACAGCGGGGCGATCGCCGCGATCGGTTCCTCGAGCGACAGCGCATCGCCGCCGTTGTTGGCCAATACCGGGTCGAACACCACCGGCAAACCGGGCTGGCGCGCGCGCAGCACGGCAATCACTTCGGCCACCACCTCGGCATTGGCGCGGCTGCCAAGTACGCCGAGCTTGACCGCATTGATCTCGAAGCGGTCGATCAGCACCTGCGCCTGGTGGCGCACCAGTTCCGGCGGCAGCGGGTGGACGCCGAACACGTTCTGGTTGTCCTGCACCGTCAATACCGTCGGCACCGAAAACGGATGGGCGCCGAGCGCGGCGGTCGCCGTGATGTCGGCCTGCATGCCGGCGCCGCCGCTGGGGTCGGAGCCGGAGAATATCAATACGCTGGGCGGCACCGCCGAATCGAAGCTCATTGCACCCTCCCGGCCATCGGCGACGATGGCGAGGCGGCGAATTTCCTCGGCATGCGGCCGGCCAGGTAGGCGTCGCGCCCGGCTTCGACGGCCAGGCGCATCGCGCGCGCCATGCGTACCGGCTCGCGTGCGGCGGCGATCGCGGTATTCATCAGCACGCCGTCGCAGCCGAGCTCCATCGCGATCGCCGCATCCGACGCGGTACCGACGCCGGCATCGACGATCACCGGCACCTTGGCCTGCTCGACGATCAGCGACAGATTCCACGGATTGACAATGCCCATGCCGGAACCGATCAGGGATGCCAGCGGCATCACTGCCGCGCAGCCGAGCTCTTCCAGCATGCGCGCCTGGATCGGATCGTCGCTGCAGTAGACCATCACGTCGAAGCCATCCTTGACCAGGAGGTCTGCCGCCTTCAGCGTTTCCGGCATGTTCGGGAACAGCGTCTTGTCGTCGCCCAGCACCTCCAGCTTGACCAGCTTGTGGCCATCTAGCAGTTCGCGCGCCAGCTGCAGCGTGTAGACCGCGTCCTTGGCGTTGTAGCAGCCGGCGGTATTGGGCAGGATCGTGTAGCGGGACGGCGGCACCACGTCCAACAGGTTCGGCGCGTTCGGATCCTGGCCGATGTTGACGCGCCGGATCGCCACCGTGATGATCTCGGCACCGGACGCCTCGGTGGCGGCGCGGGTCTCGTCGAGGTCCTTGTACTTGCCGCTGCCGACCAGTAGGCGCGAGCGGTAAGTGGTGCCGGCAATGGTCAGGCCGGCGTCCGTGTTCTGGGTAGTCATTTCTATCTCCTGTTGCTTATCCACCGCCGATCGCGCGCACGATGTCGACGCGGTCGCGCGGCTGCAGCGTGCGTTGCGGCCATTGCTGGCGCGGCACCACTTCGCGGTTGACCGCGACTGCCACACCCTTGCCGGCCAGGGCCAGCGATTCGACCAGCTGCTGCAGGCTGTGCGGCGGCGCCAGCGCATGCGGCGCACCGTTCAGTTCGATTTCGATCATTTACCTATTCCCTTCGTCCAACACTGCGTCCCGCCCTGCCTGTCGTTCCCGCCTGGGCGGGTACGCCAGAGCAGTCAATGGACGCGTTTTTAAACTCACTGTCGCTGATAGATTTCGGCGCCGCTTTTCACGAACTCGACCGCCTTGACCTCCATGCCTTGCTTCAGCGCGGCGATTTCGGAGATGCCTTCGGCGGCCGCATATTCGCGCACTTCCTGCGTGATCTTCATCGAGCAGAAATGCGGCCCGCACATAGAGCAGAAATGCGCCACCTTGGCCGAATCCTTGGGCAGGGTCTCGTCGTGGAATTCGCGCGCCTTGTCGGGGTCGAGGCCGAGGTTGAACTGGTCTTCCCAGCGGAATTCGAAGCGCGCCTTGGACAAGGCGTTGTCGCGGATCTGCGCGCCGGGATGGCCCTTGGCCAGGTCGGCCGCATGCGCGGCGATCTTGTAGGTGATGATGCCGTCCTTGACGTCGTCCTTGTTGGGCAGGCCCAGGTGCTCCTTCGGCGTGACATAGCACAGCATCGCGGTGCCATACCAGCCGATCTGGGCGGCGCCGATGCCGGAGGTGATGTGGTCGTAGCCGGGCGCGATGTCGGTGGTCAAGGGCCCCAGCGTGTAAAACGGCGCTTCGTCGCACTGCGCCAGCTGCAGGTCCATATTTTCCTTGATCAGCTGCATCGGCACGTGGCCCGGGCCCTCGATCATGGTCTGCACGTCGTGCTTCCAGGCGATCTGGGTCAGCTCGCCGAGCGTCTTCAGTTCGGCCAGCTGCGCCTCGTCGTTGGCATCGTAGATCGAGCCGGGCCGCAGGCCGTCGCCGAGACTGAAAGCTACATCGTAGGCCTTCATGATTTGGCAGATGTCTTCGAAGTGCTCGTACAGGAACGACTCCTTGTGATGCGCCAGGCACCACTTGGCCATGATCGAGCCGCCGCGGCTGACGATGCCGGTCATGCGCTTGGCGGTCAGCGGTACATAGCGCAGCAGCACGCCGGCGTGGATGGTGAAGTAGTCGACGCCCTGCTCGGCCTGCTCGATCAGGGTGTCGCGGAAGATTTCCCAGGTCAGCTCCTCGGCCTTGCCGTTGACCTTTTCCAGCGCCTGGTAGATCGGCACCGTGCCGATCGGCACCGGGCTGTTGCGGATGATCCATTCGCGCGTTTCGTGGATATGCTTGCCGGTCGACAGGTCCATCACCGTGTCGCCGCCCCAGCGGATGGCCCAGGTCATCTTTTCGACTTCCTCGCCGATCGACGAGGTCACCGCCGAATTGCCGATGTTGGCGTTGACCTTGACCAGGAAATTGCGGCCGATGATCATCGGCTCGGATTCCGGATGGTTGATGTTGGCCGGGATGATGGCGCGGCCGCGCGCGACTTCGGCGCGCACGAATTCGGGCGTGATCTCGGCCGGGATGGCCGCGCCGAACGACTGGCCCGGATGCTGGCGCCCCATCAGCGCCGCCAGCTTGGCGCCGGTCGGGCCGGATGCCTGCAGACTGTCCAGGTACTCGCGGCGGCGCAGGTTTTCGCGGATCGCGATGAACTCCATCTCCGGCGTGACGATGCCTTGCCGGGCGTAATGCATCTGCGTGACGTTCTTGCCGGCCAGGGCGCGGCGCGGCAGGCGTTTCAGATCGAAGCGCAATTCAGCCAGCTTCGGGTCGTGCAGGCGCTCGACGCCGTATTGCGAGCTTGGCCCCGGCAGTTCCTCGGTATCGGCGCGCTCGGCGATCCAGCCGGCGCGCAGCGGCGGCAGGCCGGAGCGGATGTCGATGTGCGCCTCTGGATCGGTGTACGGACCCGAGGTGTCATAGACGAACAGCGGCGGGTTCGGTTCGGCGCCGAACGAGGCCGGGGTGTCGGCCTGGCGGATTTCGCGCATCGGCACGCGAATGTCGGGTCGCGTGCCGGTCACGTAGACCTTGCGCGAATTCGGCAGCGGCGCGATGGCGGCGGCGTCGACCGTCGCGGTGGCGGAAAGAAATTTCGGATTGGCGTTCATGGCGGCTCCTTTGCATGCGGCAGAAGAGCCAGCAAAGGAGTGGAAGCGATTCGGCGCGTCCTTGCCCTAAGGCATGGATGAATGGACGGCTTGCTGCTTCCTGGCTTCCCTTCGCTGGCATTACCCAGATCAGGTTCGGAGGGTATTTCTCACCCGGCTACGCGCCATCGGACACGCGCGCGCCAGGACCCCTAGCGTCGTGCCGCCAGTTGCGCGGCACGCGTCGATTATAGCCTTTCCCAGGGCGGAGCGGCGGCGGGCGTCCCTTATAATCATTGGTTTCGCCAAGACAAAAAGCCTAGCCATGGAATTAGCCAAATCCTTCGATCCCGCCGACATAGAAAAATTCTGGCGCAGCGAGTGGGAGCGGCGCGGATATTTCGGCGCCACGCTGGATGCCGGCAAGCCGGCGTTCGCGATCCAGCTGCCGCCGCCGAACGTCACCGGCACGCTGCACATGGGCCATGCGTTCAACCAGACCATCATGGACGGGCTGACGCGCTACCACCGGATGCGCGGCTTCAATACCGCCTGGATACCGGGCACCGATCACGCCGGCATCGCGACCCAGATCGTGGTCGAGCGGCAACTCGACGCGCAAAAGATTTCGCGCCACGATCTCGGCCGCGAAAAATTCGTCGAAAAGGTATGGGAATGGAAGGAACATTCCGGCTCCACCATCACCGGCCAGATGCGGCGCATGGGTGCGTCCACCGATTGGGAGCGCGAATACTTCACGATGGACCCGAAGATGTCGAAGGCGGTCACCGAAGTGTTCGTGCGGCTGTACGAGCAGGGGCTGATCTATCGCGGCAAGCGGCTGGTCAACTGGGACCCGGTGCTGGGCACCGCGGTGTCCGACCTCGAAGTGGTGTCGGAGGAAGAAGACGGCTTCATGTGGCACATCCGCTACCCGTTGGCCGATGGCTCCGGTCACATCACGGTCGCCACCACGCGGCCGGAAACGATGCTGGGCGACGTCGCGGTGGCGGTCGATCCGACCGACGAGCGCTACGTGCACCTGGTCGGCAAGATGCTGAAGCTGCCGCTGTGCGACCGGGAAATTCCAGTGATCGCCGACGATTACGTCGACAAGGAATTCGGCACCGGCTGCGTCAAGATCACGCCGGCACACGACTTCAACGACTATGCGGTCGGCCAGCGCCACGGCCTGGCGCAGATTTCGATCCTGACGCTGGACGCGAAGATCAACGAGCAAGCACCGGCCGCCTATCGCGGCCTGGACCGCTACGAAGCGCGCAAGCGGATCGTCGCCGACCTCGACGCCCAGGGCCTCTTGGAAGCGACCAAGCCGCACAAGCTGATGGTGCCGCGCGGCGACCGCACCAACGCGGTGATCGAGCCGATGCTGACCGACCAGTGGTTCGTCGCGATGAGCAAACCTGCGCCGGAAGGCACGCACTTCCCCGGTCAGTCGATCGCCGAAGTGGCGCTGAAAAAGGTCGCCGACGGCGAGATCAAATTCATCCCGGAAAACTGGACCACCACCTACAACCAGTGGCTGAACAACATCCAGGACTGGTGCATCTCGCGCCAGCTGTGGTGGGGCCACCAGATTCCTGCCTGGTACGACGACGAAGGCAACATCTTTGTGGCCCGCAGCGAGGAGGAAGCGCAGGCGCAGGCCGGCGGCAAGACCGTGCGGCGCGACGCCGACGTGCTCGACACCTGGTTCTCGTCGGCGCTGGTGCCGTTCTCGACACTCGGCTGGCCGGAACAGACGCCCGAGTACGAGCTGTTCCTACCTTCCTCGGTGCTGGTGACCGGCTTCGACATCATCTTCTTCTGGGTGGCGCGGATGGTGATGATGACCACCCACTTCACCGGTCGCGTGCCGTTCAAGACGGTCTACGTGCACGGGCTGGTGCGCGACGCCTCCGGCCAGAAGATGTCGAAGTCGAAGGGCAACACGCTCGACCCGATCGACCTGATTGACGGCATCGACGCCGAATCGCTGGTGCAGAAGCGCACCGCCGGCCTGATGAATCCGAAGCAGGCGGAAGCGATCGCCAAGGCGACCCGCAAGGACTACGGCGCCGGCATCCCAGCCTTCGGCACCGATGCGCTGCGCTTCACGATGGCGTCCTACGCCTCGCTCGGGCGCAACATCAACTTCGACCTGAACCGCTGCGAGGGCTACCGCAACTTCTGCAACAAGCTGTGGAACGCGACCCGCTTCGTGTTGATGAATACCGAGGGCCAGGATTGCGGCTTCAAGCCTGGCCCGTGCGCACCGGGCGATTGCGCGCCGGACGGCTACACCGATTTTTCGCAGGCCGACCGCTGGATCGTGTCGCTGTTGCAGCGCACCGAGGCCGAGGTCGAAAAGGGCTTCGCCGACTACCGCTTCGACAACATCGCGCAGGCGATCTACAAGTTCGTCTGGGACGAATACTGCGACTGGTACCTGGAAGTGGCCAAGGTGCAGATCCAGACCGGCAGCGAAGCACAGCAGCGCGCCACTCGCAGGACGCTGTTGCGCGTGCTGGAAACCATCCTGCGGCTGGCGCACCCGATCATTCCGTTCATCACCGAGCAGCTGTGGCAGACGGTCGCGCCGCTGGCCGGCCGCGAACTGAAAGCCGGCGGCGACAGCATCATGCTGCAAGCCTATCCGGTGCCGCAGCCGCAAAAGATCGACGACGAGGCCGAAGCCTGGATGGCACAGCTGAAAGGCCTGACGGACGCCTGCCGCAACCTGCGCGGCGAAATGCAGCTGTCGCCGGCGCAGCGCGTGCCGCTGGTGATGCAGGCCGCCGGCGCCGATGCGCAGGCACGGCTGCGCTCGTTCGCGCCGTACCTGCAGGCGCTGGCCAAGCTGTCCGAGGTGCAGGTGGCCGACGCGCTGCCGGAATCGAAGGCGCCGGTGTCGGTGGTCGGCGAGGTGAGGCTGATGCTGAAGGTCGAGATCGACGTCGCCGCCGAGCGCGAGCGCATCGGCAAGGAGATCGCACGGCTGCAGGGCGAAATCGCCAAGGCCGAGGCCAAGCTCGGCAACGACAGCTTCGTCGCCCGCGCGCCGGCACAGGTGGTGGCGCAGGAAAAGGAGCGGCTGGCGAATTTCTCGGCGACGCTGGAAAAGCTGCGCGAGCAGTTTGCTAAACTGTCCGTGCCGTAACGCGTTCGATCCCGCCATTCGATCCCAGAGGAGACCATGAAGAAAAACCTGTTGCTGGCCGCCGCCCTTGCACTGGCGCTACCGTTCGCCGGCGCCCAGGAAAAATCGCCGGCCGGCCTGTGGAAGACCATCGACGACCACACCGGCAAGCCGAAGGCGCTGGTGCGCATCACCGATGCCGGCGGCGAATACAGCGGCAAGATCGAAAAGCTGTTCCGCGCCCCCGATGAAGACCCGAACCCGAAGTGCGACAAATGCACCGACGCCCGCCGCGACCAGCCGATCGTCGGCATGACGATCCTGTCCGGCATGAAGCGCGACCAAAGCAATCCGGCCGAATACAGCGGCGGCCAGATCCTCGATCCGAACGAGGGCAAGATCTACAAGAGCAAGATGGAACTGGCCGACGGCGGCGCCAAGCTCAACGTGCGCGGTTATATCGGCATGCCGCTGCTGGGACGCACGCAGACCTGGGTGCGCGCGGACTGAATCCGGCCCAAGCCGCCGAGTGGTGACATACTCCCCTTGATGGCCGCTTGAGCTGGGCGTCATCCTGGCGAAGTTTCCCTATACTCCCTTTTTCAAATCACGCAAGACGCTGGATTCCGGCTTGCGCCGGAACGGCTGCGAGGGAAGTGCCCGGCCTGGGCGCGGGCGGCGCCGGATGCGACGCGCCGCTCAGACGAACGACAGCGTCAAGCCCGGCAGCGTGACGCCGGAAAAGGCGGTGACCCAGGTCTGACCCGGCGCGACCGGGTAGGCGTCGGTCCAGGTGCCGGTGGTGACGATTTCGCCGGCCGCCAGCGGCGCGAACTGCGGCTGTTCCTGCAGCAACTGGTGCAGGTGCCATAGCGCCTTGACCGGGCTGTCCAGCACGTCGCTGCCGAAGCCGGCGGCCTGCAGCGTGTCGTCGCAGGAAATCGAGACGCTGGCGTCGGCCAGCACTTCGCACAGCTTGCGGCGCCCGGCCGGCTTCAGCTCCTGCGGCTCGCCGATGATCAAGGCGCCGTGCAGGCTGAAGGCGGCGACAGCGTCGGCCGCCTCGAACTTCCAGTCGGGAAACGGGCTGACGACGATTTCCAGCCCGTGCGCCATCCACTCGATGCAGCCGGCCAGCGCCTCGACCGACATGCCGGGCGTCGGCGTCTTGCCGAGCCGGAACACGACTTCCGGCTCGATGCGCGGCTGCTGGGCGCCGGCCAAGCTCTGGATGCCGTGGTTGTCGCGCGCGTAGCGCACCGTCGATTCGTACACCGGGCCCCAGATCGGCGCCTTGATCGGCTCCGCCACGCCGTAGCGCGACCAGATGGTGCGGTTGGTGAAGCCGATCTTGCGCCCGATCGGCACGTCGCCCTGGGCGATGCGGATGTCGAGTATGCGCTTGCTCACTTCATAGGCATCGGCCAGCGTCAGCGGCTCCTCGGCCGACAGCGGTGCGATCAGGTGGGAATCGGCCCGCGCATCGAGCAGGCGATGCGCATAACGATTGGCCTGGGTGGACATGAGCATGAAGGCTTGGACCGGCGAAAAATTAAAGGTTACGGCATTGTCCGTGACGATTAAATTTTGCACAAGAGGCAGCCTGAGCAATTGTTTTTAGCTAACAGCTGCCGTTTCGGGCGCCCCTTCCGGCGCTGCTTCAGGCCTCGCCCGCGGTGTCGCCGTCCAGCCAGGGATCGGCTTCCGGGTGCGGGAACTGGGCGCTCATGAAATCGGTGAAGCTGCGCACCTTGGCCGCCATCAGGTGGCGGCTCGGATAGACCATCGTGACCGGCACCGTGCCGAGCTGGTAGGCCGGCAGCAGCCGCACCAGCGCACCGGACGACAGGTCGTTGCCCATCACGAACGACGAGCGGATCACGATCCCCATGCCGGCCAGCGCGCACTGGCGCAGCAGGTCGCCATTGTTGGCCACCATGCGGCTGGTGATCGGGATGTCGACCCGGCCCCGGGGGCCGTTGATCCACCAGCGATGGCGCAATTCCTCGTAGTCGAAGTTCAGGCACTGGTGGCGCGAAATGTCTTCCGGCTTTTGCGGCAGACCGTACCGTTCGATATACGACGGCGCCGCGCACAGCGTGATTTCGGACGAAGCCAGCTTGCGCGCGATCATGCTGGCGTCGAACTTCTGCAGCGCGACGAAGATGCCGACGTCGAAACCCTCCTCCACCAGGTCGACGCTGCGGTCCGACAGCGTGACCTCGAGCATGACGTCCGGATAGGCGGCGGCGTAACGCGGCAGCAGCTTGCCCAGCTGCACCTGGCCGAAGCCGAGGTGTGAATAGATGCGCAGCGTGCCGGTGGTGCGGGTGGCGTTGGACGAGGCGATCGCCTCCGCCTCGTCGATCTCGGCCAGGATACGGCGTACCCGCTGCAGATAGGCATGGCCGGTTTCGGTCAGCGACTGGCGGCGCGTGGTGCGGTTCAACAGCCGCGTGCCGAGATGGCTTTCGAGGTCGGCGATGTGGCGCGTCACCACCGCGTTCGACAGTTGCAGCGCCTGCGCGGCGCCGGCGAAGCTACCCTGCTCCACCACTTTCACCAGCACCCGCATCGATTGCAAGCGGTCCATGGCCTTCTCCAATTATTCCTAAAACAGAAATAGTTCATTGCCAGTATCCATATTTATCTCGACACGAGCAATAACTAAACTGTGCTTCATCGATGAGCGCACCAGCGTGCGACT
>JBAUJK010000447.1:0-4381 GCA_049683695.1 Burkholderiaceae bacterium | reverse complement strand
ATGTTGGCGTAGATCCATTCATATGCTTCCTGCGGCAGCGGCGAGCCGGTCGAGCCGACCGAGCGGATGCGCGACAGGTCGGCCAGCCGGTTCGGCACGATGCCGGCCTTCATGCAGTTGGCGTAGTAGGCGGCGCCGGCGCCGAAGAAGGTGACGCCGGCCTGTTCGGCGAATTTCCACAGCGTGCCGAGGTCGGGCGTGCCGGGGTTGCCGTCGTAGATGCAGATGGTGGCGCCGACCAAAAGGCCGGTGACCTGCGAATTCCACATGATCCAGCCGGTGCTCGAATACCAGTGGAAATGGTCCTGCGGTCCGAGGTCGAGCTGCAGCGCATGGCCCTTCAGCGTCTCCAGCAGCGCGCCGCCGTGGCCGTGCACGATCGGCTTCGGCATGCCGGTGGTGCCGGACGAATACAGGATCCACAGCGGATGGTCGAACGGCAGCTGCTCGAAGCGGATCGCTTCTGCCGTCGGCTGCAGCAGGCTGCCCCATGTCACCGAGTCCGGCAGCGCCGCCTGCGGATTCAGGTAGGGCAGCAGCACGGTGTTCTGCAGCGTCGGCAATTCGCGCCGCATCGCTTCCAGCACCGGCAGGCGGTCGAAATCCTTGCCGCCGTAGCGGTAGCCGTCGACCGCGATCAACAGCTTCGGATCGATCTGGCGGAAGCGGTCCAGCACGCCGGCGCTGCCCATGTCGGGCGAGCAGCTGGACCAGATCGCGCCGATCGACGCGCAGGCGAAAAACGCCACTGCCGCTTCGGGGATGTTCGGCAGGTAGGCGGCGACGCGGTCGCCCGGCCCGACGCCGAGCGCGCGCAGGTTGTGCGCGACCGCCGTCACCTGCGCACGCAATTCATCCCACGACAACTGCGCTAGCGGCCGCAACTCGGATTGCGCGATGATCGCCGGCCGGCCGCCTTCGGCGCCCGTGTGGAAACGGAACAGCTGCTCGGTGAAATTCAGCCGCGAACCATCGAACCACTTGGCGCCGGGCATCTTGTGCGCATCCAGCACCTGACGGTACGGTGCCGAGCTCTTGACTTCGAAGTATTGCCAGATCGATTCCCAGAAATCCTCCAGCCGCTCGACCGACCATTGCCACAGCGCCGGGTAGTCCTGGAACGCCAGCCCTTTTTCGCGCTCCAGCCAGCGCAGGTAGTCGCGCAGGCGGCTGTTTTCGATGCGCTCCGGGGATGGCGTCCATAGCAAGGGATTGTCGGTCGACATGGTGTGCTCCTGAGTTTTGATAGTGTGGGATTGCGTCCAGGCTGGCGCGCGAAATCGGCGGCCGAGGCGGGTCGGTGTCTGGCGATCCCATTCATTACAGCAATAATCGCAGGCCAGCGCAATCCTTGCCGGCAGCCATCATCGCTGCGCGTAGTTTTACGACTTGCGGCGCGCCGGCCTTCGGACTAACTTGCGGTAAACCCGCTCATTGTTTCCCATTCCGGAAAGGACATCGAAAATGGACGACGTCGTCATCGTTGCGGCATTGCGTACCGCGGTAGGCAAATTCGGCGGCTCGCTGACCAAGGTCCCGGCCGCGGATCAGGGCGCGCAGGTGATTCGCGCGCTGCTGCAAAAAACCGGCCTGAAGCCGGAACAGATCAGCGAAGTGATCCTGGGCCAGGTGCTGACCGCCGGCGTCGGCCAGAACCCGGCGCGCCAGGCATTGATCCGTGCCGGCCTGCCGGACATGGTGCCCGGCATGACCATCAACAAGGTGTGCGGCAGCGGCCTCAAGGCGACGCACCTGGCGACCCAGGCGATTCGCTGCGGCGATGCCGACATCGTCATCGCCGGCGGCCAGGAAAACATGAGCGCGTCGCCGCACGTGCTGAACGGCTCGCGCGAAGGCCAGCGCATGGGCGACTGGAAAATGGTCGATACCATGATCGTCGACGGCCTGTGGGACGTCTACAACCAGTATCACATGGGCGTCACCGCCGAGAACGTCGCGAAGAAATTCGGCATCTCGCGCCAGGAGCAGGACGAATTCGCCGCTGCTTCGCAGAACAAGGCCGAAGCCGCGCAAAAGGCCGGCAAGTTCAAGGAGGAGATCGTGCCGATCGAGATTCCATCTAAGAAAGGTTCGGTGGTATTCGATACCGATGAATTCATCAAGCCCGGCGTCACCGTCGAATCGCTGGCCGGCCTGCGGCCGGCCTTCGCCAAGGACGGCACCGTGACCGCCGGCAACGCCTCCGGCATCAACGACGGCGCCGCCGCAGTGATCATGATGTCGGCCAAGCGTGCCGACCAGCTCGGCCTGAAGCCGCTGGCGCGCATCAAGGCCTATTCGTCGGCCGGTGTCGATCCCGCCTTCATGGGCATGGGTCCGGTGCCGGCCACCCAGCTGTGCTTGAAGAAGGCCGGCTGGACCCATCAGGAAGTCGACCTGATGGAAATCAACGAAGCCTTCGCCGCGCAGGCGATCGGCGTCAACCGCGAAATGGGCTGGGACACCGGCAAGATCAACGTCAACGGCGGCGCGATCGCGATCGGCCACCCGATCGGCGCGTCGGGCTGCCGCATCCTGGTGACGCTGCTGCATGAAATGATCCGGCGCGATGCGAAGAAGGGGCTGGCCAGCCTGTGCATCGGCGGCGGCATGGGGGTGGCGCTGGCGGTAGAGCGCTGAGGCGGGCGCAGCGCCGCGGCCGTTGCCGGCAATCGTCAGGCGGCGATTCTGGAGATGGCCGCGATCTGCGCAAACTCTTCATCCGGCGCATGCTGGCGCAGCGATTCGATGCTGCCGTAGCCCCACGCCACCGCACCGCAGGCGACGCCTGCCTGCCGCGCCGCCGCCATGTCGGTGCCCTGGTCGCCGATGTAAATCGCCTCCCCGGCTGCGATGCCGGTCTTTTGCAGCACTTTCCTGATCCGGGCCGCCTTGCCGAAGATCGACATGCCGGACTCTAGATGCCGGATGCGCCGCATCGTGTCCGGTCCCAGGATGCGCGCGACGTTGTCGTGCGAATTCGATGTCGCCACCGCCAGCACGATCCCGGCCTCGTCCAGCTGGTGCAACAGCGCATCGGCTTGCGGAAACGGCGCAATCCCGGCCACGTCCTGCCGCATCAGCGCGATGAAGCTGCGCGTGACCAGCGGCAGCTTCCATTTCGGCAAGCCGACGTACCGCATCATCTGGTGGGCGCTGTAGTGGCGCAGTACGGGGACGGCCTCCGCTGCAATTTCCCTAAATCCATGCTGGCGCGCCAGCTGGTTGAAGATGCCGACAAAAAACGGGAAGGAGTCGGCCAGCGTACCGTCGAAGTCGAAAATTGCCAGGCGGTATTTCATCTCATCCCGAAAAACAATCTATCCTGCCGTCAGCCGAACTCGGTCAGCTGGAAAATCAGGGAGTATATGGTAAATATGGAGGGGTGTCGCCCGGCTTTGGCATGATGTTTAGGGAGTATGCTGTCGGTAGCGGTTCTCGTGAAAACAGTGGCGATCGTGCGCATCGGCATCAGGGAAATCCAGCCGCAGTCGGCTCTCGAAGCGTCGCCGCTGACCGGATACCGGATCAAGGAATTCCAGCGTCCGCGCTAGCAGTTGCAACGGCTGGCGGTAATCTTCGGCGCCCTCGTCCGGCTGCGGCGCGTGTGCCGGGTAAATGCGATCGTGCAGGATCGGGATGCCGAGTTCGTTCAGGTGCACGCGCAGTTGGTGCTTTTGCCCGGTCGTCGGCAGCAGCGCGTAGCGCGCCAGTTCGCCGCGGATTTCCAATAGCTCGATCGTGGTCTCCGCATTCGGCGCGCCGGCGACTTCTTCCATCCGCATGAACGCCGCGCTTTGCCGCAGCCGGCTTCGATGTACGCGCGGGAATTGCAGATCGGCGCGCCACGGCGCGATCGCTTCATAGCGCTTCTTCACCGCGCGGTCGCGGAACAGCGCCTGGTAGCGGTCGCGTGTTTCTGGCCGGATCGAAAACAGCACCAGCCCGGCGGTTTCGCGGTCCAGCCGGTGCATCGGCGCCAGCGTGGCGATGCCGAGCCGGCGCTTCAGGCGCACCAGCAGCGTCTCCTGCAGATAGCGGCCACTGGGCGTCACCGGCAGGAAGTGCGGCTTGTCGGCCACCACCAGGTAATCGTCCTGGAACAGCACCGCAGCTTCAAACGGAATTTTCGCTTCGGCCGGCAGGTCGCGGTAGTAGTGGATTTTCGCGTGCGGCCGGTAGCGGCTGTCGGGCGCCAGCGGCGCGCCGTCGGCGTCGAGCACGTCGCCGCGCCGCATCCGCGCCAGCCACTGCATGCGCGTTACGTGCGGAAACCGCGACGCGAGGAAATCGAGCACGGTCGGCCAGCTGCCGGGCGGCAGCGCGACGCAGCTGGGGCCGACGCCGTCGCGGTCCGGCGGGATTTTCCTAACCGGCCGCA
>JBAUJK010000446.1:0-9328 GCA_049683695.1 Burkholderiaceae bacterium | reverse complement strand
CCTCATGGCTTTGGCTTTGCCGTTATCCATCACAGATTTATACTCCCGCAGAGTATGCCTAATTCCATGCCAATTTCGGAGGAGTAACGGCCATTCTCAAAAATACTCCCCATTACCGACTCACCGTCACCTGCACCTGCCGTTCCACATACCCGATCGTGCCGACCGCGCCGGAACGTGCGGTCGACGTGATGCGGTACACCGTGACCGGCGTCACGCCTTCCGTGTATGGCCCCGACGTCGCGCATTCCACCGTCACCGCAAAGCCCGGCACGTCGCTCAACGCAGTGCTGGCGGCGCAGGATGCCGGCGTGATCCGCAGCACCCGGTATATGCCCCACTCGGCGCCGGCACGCGCCGCCTGGTAGGCCTGGGCGCCACGGACGTCCATCGCCGACGTGGTGTGCTGCACGCTGGAGAAGGTTGCCATGAAGGCACCCAACGTGGCCAGCACCACCAGCAGGAACAGCGCCGACACGATCGAAAAACCATGCCGCCGGCGTGCCACGGAAAACGGTTGAAGGCCGCGCCGGGATGACGAGGATTTTTTCAATCTGGTCTCAAGGCACATTGTTGACATGCACCTCGTGGTAAAGACTGACCGATTCGCCCTCCTGAGTCAGCTTCAGGCGTATCGAAAGCAGGCCGAAGCGCTGGTTGACGACGTCGTAGGTGAACAGGCAGCTTTCCACTCCGGTCGCCAGCGGCGCCGAACTGCCACCGACCGGCGGATTGGCCTGGGCTGCCGCGATCGCATAACCCCAATGGCGCCGGAGCTCGCCGCCGGCGCAGCGATAGGTCACCGGTCCCTCCACCACCTGGAAGCGGTGGCTGGGCGAATCGTAGGGAAATGGCGTGTTCGGCGTGAACTTCACGTTGCTCACCGCCGCGCCGGTGGCGCCGTTGTAGGTGCGCAGGGTGTCGCCGTTGTAAGCGTCAGCGCCGGAAATGCCGAGGTTGTAGATGGCGATGCGATCGCCGCTGGCGAACGTGATCGATGGACCCAGCAGGTCGAAGCTGCTGTCGGCGACGCCGAATTCGAGCGGGTCGTCACCGGCCGCGCCGGCATCGGCCCGATAGCGCCCGCCGGTGCGCGTGATCAGGAACTCGACCGCGGTGCCGGCCGAACCGCCGGCCACCCGCACGCTGTTCGGCAGCGCCAGCCGCAAGTCACGCGCAATGCGGCGCGCGGCGGTATCGGCAGTGCCGGTCATCTCGGCGCGGCGGGCGGAATCGACGTAGCCCTGGATCGGCGCGCGGATGAAGACCGCCACCATCGCCGCGACGATACCGGTGATGACGATCACGATCACCGCCTCGACCAGCGTGAAGCCGCGCTGGCCGCTGTGCATCGGCAGGAAATCAGGGCAAGGCATTGGGCGCATACCGCATGCGGTAGCCGGTCAGGGTGATGCTGGTATCGGACGGACCGGTCACGGTGACGTCGATCTTCAGCGTGTCGTTGGCGCCGATGCCGTTGAACGCCACCTGCGAGATGGCAACCGCGGCGCCATAGCCGGCCAGTTCTCCGATGGCGTTGCCGTTGACGTCGCGGATCGGATTGCCCATTGCGAAATTGCGATAGTCGGACACGTTCTGCCCTTCGCGCGCGCCAACGTTCGACACGCGCGCCGCTGCCGGCAGCAGGTCTTCCGACATGCCCGGGCTGCAGCCACCGGTGCCGGTCGCCGTGGCCGCGTTCGGATCGTTCGGAAAGCACCAGGTATATGCCTGCAGCTCGACTTCCTCCAGCAGCGACTCGGCTATCGACAGCGCCTGCTTGCGGATCATCGGGTCGGCGCTGGACTTGGTGGTGACGTTCATCACCGACAGGATGCCGGCCAGTCCGACGCTGACGACGACGATGAACATCACCAGTTCGACCAGCGAAATGCCGGCTTGCCGGACGATGCTCGAGCGGTCACGACGCATGGACATGACCAGTTTCCTGTTCCACCTGGATCGTGGCCGGCAGGCCGGAAATCTTGATGGTGGTAGCAGCGCTGGCCTGCCCCAGCGCATTGAAGCTGAAAGTCGCCGGTACCGGCCCGAATGCAACGCCACCCTTGGCCTGGATCTGGTACGGCGTCGCGCCGTTCGGCCCGGCCAGATCGCGGTCGCAGGGCGCCGCCGCGCCTTCACTATTGGCGACCCGCAGGCTGACCGTGCTGGCAGTGAAATCGACGCAAACCCGGCGCCGCTCGGCGATCGCCGCCTTTTGCGCATAGCGCAGCATCGCCAGCGTGGCGTCGCCGAAGCCGCGCGCATCGAAAGCCTGCCGCTCGAAGAAGCGTGGAATCGCGGCCACCGCCAGCACTGCGATGATAATCATCACCGCGATCAGCTCGACCAGGGTAAAGCCGGAATTCTTCATCGCCGTGCCGAACAATCCTGTGGTGGAAGCGCCGTCGCCGGCGCCGGGCAAGAAAATGGCGGGAGGACGTTATTCGCCCGTCCCGCCGATTTGATTAGACGACTGTAGTAACTCAGTCTGCCGTTACACCTGGTCCGGAAATAACAGGCGGATACTGATGCGGCAGCTGCTTAAGCGCCGATGATGTTCACGTTGGCGGTCGCACCACCGTTGGTCTGGGTCACCGTACAAGCATTGTCACCCGCGACCAGCGCCGTCGTATCCAGGGTGTATCCGGTTGGGACACCGCCCTGCAGGATTGCGGCTGCCGCCGTGTCGCAAGTCATCCCGGTGGTTGCCACACCCTTGGGGGAAGAAGATCCGGCCGTTGCTACCCGGGCCGCGTAGTTGATCGCGCTGGCGGAATTGATGGCGCCCACGACTCCCTGCAGGGCAGCGGCATTGGCCTCGTCACTCAGATTGACGAACTTGGGGATGGCGACCGCCGCGAGAATCCCGAGGATCACGATCACGACCACCAGTTCGATCAGGGTAAAACCAGCTTGGACTTTTTTCATTTGAGGCTCCGTTAAAAAAATAATGTATCGAGAATTACTGGCAATTCGTGCGGCCGACCGCGCCGGTCACGGCACTGCTGTCATAGGTCGGCGGCGTATCGGCAGCCGCAGGTTCGTTGTAGGTGATCGAGCAGGCGGTATGCGTGGAATCGGCACGAATCGTCCTGGTCGTTGCACCAGCGCCGGCGTTGGGAACGTCGTAATCAGGCGCGGCGATACCGGCGGCCAGCACGATATCGGCGGCAGTCGGATAACCATTCCGCATGCGGATGGTCTGGCCTTCCATCGTCACGCTTGCATTCGCAGCCAGCCCTTGGGTCAATTGCAGCGAATGCGCCAGCACCGCGCCCGCCTTGACCGACGCCAGCGCGCCGTTCATCTTGGCGATGCGGGCATCGGCCTGCAGCGCGGCAAAGCGCGGCAGCGCGATTGCGGCCAGGATGCCGAGGATGGTGATGACCACCACCAGCTCGATCAGCGTGAAACCTTGCTGGGTACGGAATTTCATATTTGCTCCATGGGAAAAGGACGACTGATTGTAGGCAAGGTTTTCTGAACTGACGTTGTCAGATTGATTACATCCAACATTTTTCCAACAGAAAATTTGTTAAACATGGTTAAAAGTTGCAGCGATGTTCAATACCACCGATAACCGTTCGCAACCACCAGCCGCAGCCCTTCCAGCGGCCTTTGTTCTTTCTCGCGCGCGTCCCCTGATTCCCCTGATCCGGCCGCTCGCACCTGTAGCCTGACCTCGGCAACGCTGGCGTTTTCAAGGGCTTCGAAAAACCGCGTATGGCGCGGCCGGTACACCAGTTCCCGCGCGTCGCTGTCGAAGTACCAGTTGCCGGGGGCGGCAGCCGCGGCCGGGATTTCCCCGAGGTAGTTGGCGGGCGGCGTTTCCAGCCAGCCGACCGGGTTTTCCTGCCGCACCTGCTGCAGCTGCGCCAGGCTGCCGGCGATCATCAATTCGGCCACGCGCACTCGCAGGCCGCTGCGCATGTGCGCAATGGTGGCCTCCATCACCGCCTTTTCGGCGTATTCCTGGTAGCGCGTCAGGCGCTCCAGCAGCAGCGCGGCGACGAGGGCGATCAATACCGCCGCGATCAGCAGTTCAAGCCGCGACGCGCGGTGGGTTCTTTTCATGGTGTTTGCCAGGGAAAGTCGCCGCGAGGCGGCGGGGAGTCGTTCGGTTCAGCATGCAGTCGTTGCGGGCAGATGACGCGAAAACGACACAAGGGAAGTACATGCATCCCGCCTTCGGGTAAGTGACAAAAAGGCAGCCGCGCATCCGCTGCATCGGCGGCGGACAAGTCGCCGGATCGGCGCTTGCCACCGCTCGCCCTGCCCGTCACTTCGGCAGCGCCACCTTGCCCAGGTCCCAGATCGGCAGGAACACGCCGAGCGCCAGCACCAGCACCAGGATGCCGAGACCGAGGATCAGGATCGGCTCGATCTGCGACGCCAGCGTCTTCAGCTCGTAGTCGACTTCGCGCTCGTACATGTCGGCCACCTCGTCCATCAGGGAGTCGATCTCGCCGGTTTCCTCGCCGACCGCGATCATCTGCAGCACCATCGGCGTGAACACCCCGGTGGTGGTGGCCACGCGCAGGATCGATTCGCCGCGCTCGACGCCGTCGCGCATCTGCTCGATGCGGGCGGCGATGTAGGCGTTGTCGACCGTCTGCGCGACCACGTTCATGCCCTGCACGATCGGCACGCCGCTCTTGCTGGCAAGCGAAAAGCTGCGCGCAAAGCGCGCCAGAGTCGCCTTCTGCATGATCTTGCCGACGATCGGCAGCCGCAGCTTGAAGCGGTCCCAGCGGTAGCGGCCGCCTTCGGTACCGATGTAGAGCCGGGCGCCGACGAAGGTGCCGGCCAACGCCGCCAGCATCAGCGGCCAGTACTCGATCGTGAAGTTGGAGGTGGCCAGCAGGATGCGCGTCATCAGCGGCAATTGCGCGTTGAAGCCGGCATAGACCTTGGCGAAGGCCGGGATCACGAACAGGTTGATCACCGCCATCGCCGCCACCATCGCCACCACGACGAAGATCGGATAGCGCAGCGCGGTCTTCACGCGCTGGCGCATTTCGCGCTCGAATTCGAGCTGGTCGAACAGCCGCAGGAAGATTTCATCGAGGCGGCCGGTGGTTTCGCCGACCCGCACCATGCTGGTGTAGAAGCCGGAAAAGACGGTCGGATGGCGGCGCATCGCGGCCGACAGCTCGCGCCCGGCATCGAGCGCTTCGCGCAGGTCGCGGATCACGCGCACGAAACCCTTGTTGCTGGCCGAATCCTGCAGCCCGCCCAGTCCGCGCATGATCGGCACGCCGGATTTCAGCAGCGTGTGCAGCTGGCGGCTGAACAGCTGGACGTCGAGCGGCCGCACCTTGTCCTCGGTCAGCCACTGCCACCAGCCGGATTCGGCCCCGGACGGCGGCCGCTTGGCCGGCAGGATTTCGACCGGCGTGGCGCCGGTGGAAAACAGCTGGCTGGCGATGGCGCCGCTATCGGCGGCTTCGAGCACGCCCTGCAGCAGTTCGCCACGGGCGTTGCGGGCTTTGTAGGAAAAGAAAGGCACTTCGACTCCGGAATCAGGTGCGGGCTGGTGCGGCAACCGCGTTAATCTTGCACATACTCCCTACATTAGGGGCGAATATCGGAGGTTCACATGTCGTTTTACCTTCATACTCCCCATCGTGATATTCCGCTGCAAGCCGGAATTCAGCAACGCCCGTGACTGCAGTAGCCGGCCGATCCACCGTGCGTCCACCGAGCGCCAATGGGTTCCGGCCTGCGCCGGCACGACGGCCATGCGTCGCCTCGTCAATCGGCACCCTCCCGTTTCGCCGCATGCCCGCCCTCAATCCTCGAACTGGTTGCTGATCCGCATCGCTTCGCCGATGGTGGTCTTGCCGGCCACCACCAGCGCCACCGCGTGGCGGCGCAGGGTCTCGCCAGCCATCTGCGCTTCCGCCACTTTCAGGACGTGCGCCGGGTCCGGATGGTTGGCGGCGTCGGCGACGGCGGAGGTCATTTCCAGCATTTCATAGACGCCGGTGCGCCCACGGTAACCGGTGCCGTTACAGTGCGAGCAGCCGCGCCCGTGCAGATAGCGCTGCGATGCCACCGTCTCGCCCAGTTCCGCCTTCAGCCATTCGCGCTCGGCGGCGGTCGGTTCGACCTCCTGCGCGCAGCTCTCGCAGATCACGCGCACCAGCCGCTGCGCCAGCACCGCCTGCAGCGAAGTCGCCACCATGTAGCGCGGCACGCCCATGTCGAGCAGCCGGATCGGCGTGCTGACGGCATCGTTGGTGTGCAGCGTCGACAGCACCAGGTGGCCGGTCAGCGCGGCGCGCATGCCGATCTGCGCGGTTTCCTGGTCGCGCATTTCGCCGACCAGAACCACGTCCGGGTCCTGCCGCAGCGCCGAGCGCAGCACGCGCGCGAAGTCCAGCTCGATCTTGTCGTTGACCTGCACCTGGTTCACGCCCGGCAGCCGGTACTCGACCGGGTCCTCGACCGTGATCAGCTTTCTTTCCATCGAATTCAGTTCCGACAGCGCGCCGTACAACGTGGTGGTCTTGCCGCTGCCGGTTGGCCCGGTGACCAGCACCAGCCCGTTCGGGCGCTGCACGATGGCGCGGAATTTCTTCACCATCGCCGGCGGCATGCCGATCGAATCCAGCCGCAGGATGCCGCCGCTCTGGTTCAACAGGCGCATCACGATCGATTCGCCGTACTGGGTCGGCATCGTCGAGATACGCACGTCGATCTGCTGCTGCTTGACGCGGATCGCGAAGCGCCCGTCCTGCGGCAGCCGCTTCTCGGAAATGTCGAGATCGGACATCAGCTTCAGCCGCAGCGCCAGGGCCGAGGCGATGCGGATGTCGGCCTCGGTCTGCAGGTGCAGCACGCCGTCGATGCGGAAGCGGATCTGCAGCCGCTTTTCCTGCGGCTCGATGTGGATGTCGGAGGCGCGCACCTGGCTGGCGTCGTCGAACACCGACTGCAGCAGCTTGACCACCGGCGCTTCTTCCAGCCCCGGCGTGCCGCCCAGGCCGCCGAAATCCACCACCGTGTCGCCCAGGTCCTGCTCCAGTTCGCGCGCCAGCCCGGAGATTTCGTCGGTGCGGCGGTAGACGCGGTCGATGGTCTGCAGCAGCTCGCTTTCGTTGACCACCGCCAGCGCGATACCGCGCCGCACCAGGCGGACGATTTCATCGTAGGCAAACAGGTCGGTCGGATCGACCATGCCGATCAGCAACGCGCCGCCGCGCTCTTCCAGCGGGATCGCGCGGAAGCGCCGTGCCTGCGTTTCCGGCAGCAGGCGCACCGTGTCCAGATCGACGTTGTAGAACTTCAGGTTGATGTAGGGAATTTGCAGCTGGCTGGCCAGCGCGCTCGAAATCTGTTCCTCGCTGACTAGGCCGTTTTCGACAAAGACGCGACCCAGTTTGCGGCCGGTGCGCTTTTGCTCGCCCAGCGCGAACTGCAACTGCTCTTCGGACAGCAGCTTTTGCTGGACCAGAATTTCACCCAGGCGGACCTTTTCCGGTCTTGCCATCAAGCGCTCCTCGATTGTTGGGGTGGGGAAAAAAGACCGGGCTATTCTATGCCACATCCCGATGCCGATATGCAAAATGTTGTGAAAAAAGCTACCCGTTGCGCGTGCGGCGCAACAGCGCGGCGGCGCCGTCGCGATGGCGGTCGTGATCCGGCAAACACCGCCGCGTCCGGTGCCTGCCGCGCGTGGCGCTTTCGGCAATAATGGCGGACATCGTTCAACTCCCTGGCCGACCGGCGCGGCCGCATTCTTCATGTCATCACACTTCCCTCTCCAGATTCTCGGCGTCGTCGGTTGCGGCGCGATGGGCCGCGGCATCGTGCAGATCGCGGCGCTGGCCGGCTGCACCGTCAAGATGCTCGACGTCCAGCCCGGCGCCGCCGCCAGCGCCAGGCAAGCGCTGGCCGATACGCTGGCCAAGCTGCACCACAAGGGCAAGCTGAGCGCCGAACAGATGGATGCCGCGCTGGCGCGCATGCAGCCGGTCGAGGCGCTGCCGGCGTTGGCCGACTGCGACCTGGTGATCGAGGCGGTGGTCGAGGATCTGGCGGTCAAGCGTGAGCTGTTCGCCGAACTGGAAGCGGTGGTGCGGCCGGACGCGCTACTGGCGTCGAACACCTCGTCGCTGTCGATCACCGCGATCGCTGCCGGCTGCGACCATCCGGAACGGGTGGCCGGCTACCACTTCTTCAACCCGGTGCCGCTGATGCGGGTGGTGGAAGTAATCAAGGGCGCGCTGACTGCGCCGGCCGCCGCCGACGCGCTGGTCGAGCTGGCGCGCCGCATGGGCCATACGCCGGTGCGCGCCGCCGACACGCCCGGCTTCATCGTCAACCACGCCGGGCGCGGTTTCGGCACCGAGGCGCTGAAGATCGTCGGCGAAGGCGTGGCCGACTTCGTCACCGTCGACCGCGTGCTGCGCGAGGCGGCCGGCTTCCGGCTGGGGCCGTTCGAGCTGTTCGACCTGACCGCGCTGGACGTGTCGCACCCGGTGATGGAATCGATCTACCACCAGTATTACGAAGAGCCGCGCTACCGGCCCTCGGTGATCACCGCGCAGCGGCTGGCCGCCGGTCTGCTGGGCCGCAAGAGCGGGCGCGGCTTCTACGACTACAGCGACGGTCGCCAGCAGATCGAGCCGGAAGCCGCGCCGCCGCTGGCGCGCCCGGCCGCGGTCTGGGTCAACCCGGTGGCCGGCGCCGCCTGCCAGCAGGTGCAGGAACTGGTGGTCGCGCTCGGCGGCACGCTGGACGCCGGCGCCGCGCCGCGCGCCGATTCGCTGATCGTGGTCACCCCGCACGGCGAGGACGCGTCCTTCATCGCCGCCCGCGACGGCCTCGATGCCCGCCGCGTGGTGGCGCTGGATGTGATGATGCCGCTATCGAAGCGGCGCACGCTGATGACCACGCCCGCGACCACAGCCGAAATGCGCGACGCCGCGCACGGCCTGTTCAGCGCCGACGGCATGCCGGTGTCGGTGATCCGCGATTCGGCCGGCCTGATCGCGCCGCGCGTGATCGCCACCATCGTCAACATCGGCTGCGACATCGCGCAGCAGCGGATCGCCAGCCCGGCCGACATCGACACCGCAGTCACGCTCGGCCTCGGCTATCCGCACGGACCGCTGGCGATGGGCGACGCGTTCGGATCCGCACGCATCCTGGCGATCCTGGAAGCGATGCTGGCGCTGTCCGGCGATCCACGCTACCGGCCGTCGCCGTGGCTGCGGCGGCGCGCGGCGCTGGGGCTGTCGCTGCTGGCGGAGGAGGCGTAGCGGCGGATTGTCGGGCCCGCTACCTCCCGCTCACCGCGCTTACCTGTCGTTCCGGC
>JBAUJK010000445.1:0-9005 GCA_049683695.1 Burkholderiaceae bacterium | reverse complement strand
GGTAACCAGCACGCCCTCGGCCGCCAGCGCCTCGGCGCAGCCGCGCCCCAGGCCCTTGCTGGCGCCGCACACCAGCGCCGTCTTGCCGCGAATTCCGAGATCCATCCGACTCCTCCGTGGTGATTGTTCAGGCGCGCCTGCGCGACAGCAGGTAGATGCCCAGCAGCACCAGCGCGGTGCCGGCCAGCTGGATGCCGGTGATCGGTTCGCCGAGGATGATCGCCGCCAGGAACAGCGTCGACACCGGCCCCACCATGCCGGCCTGCGACGCGCTGGTGGCGCCGATGCGTTCGACCGCGACCATCGTCATGTAGACCGGCAGCACGGTGCAGAGCAGCGCGTTGACGATCGAATACCAGTATACCGGCGCCGGCTGGATCAGTTCGGTCACCGGCCGCAGCAGGAAAAACTGGGCGATGCAGGCGGCGCTGGACACGCACATCGCGTAGGCCACCAGCCGCATGCTGCCGACGCGCCGCACCAGTTCGCCGGAACCCAGCAGGTACAGCGCGTACGAGATCGCCGACGCCAACACCAGCGCGCTGCCGAGGCCGACGTCCGGCCCGCCGAAGTGGACATCGTGCAGGAACACCAGCACCGTGCCTGCATACGAAATCAGCAGCGCCGCCCATTCGAAGATGCCGATCTTCTTCTTGTAGAACAGCACCGAGATCAGCAGCACGAACGACGGTGTCAAAAACAGGATCAGCCGCTCCAGCCCGGCCGACACGTATTGCAGCCCGAGGAAATCCAGAAAGCTCGACAGGTAGTAGCCGATCAGGCCCAGCACCACCAGCCGCAGCCGGTCGCGCTTCGACAGCGGCGCCTCGGTGCGCATCTGCCAGACCGCGACGGCCGCGAAGATCGGCACCGAAAACATCATCCGGAAGCCGATCACGGTCACCGCGTCGATGTGGTAGCGGTACATCAGCTTGGCGACGATCGCCTTGGCGGAAAACAGCACGGCGCCGCAGATCGCGAACGCCAGCCCCCACAGGTAGGCCCTGCGGTCCAGCGCGGGGTTGACGGGCGATAAAGTGGTGGCTGGCATCTGAGGCGACAGGAAGCGAACGGGGACGGGCGCGGCCGGCGCGCGGCGGACGGCGCCGTTATTGCGCCGGGAACAGGTGGCCGAGCTTGTCGGCCTTGGTGTTCAGGTAGCGCTCGTTGTATGGATTGCGCTGGATTACGTGCGGCAGCCGCTCGACCACTTCGATGCCGAGCTGGCGCATCGCATCGACCTTGCGCGGATTGTTGGTCATCAGCCGCAGCGAGCGGATGCCGAGGTGCTCCAGCATCGGCCGGCACAGGTGGTAGCTGCGCTGGTCCGGCAGGTAGCCCAGTTCCTCGTTAGCTTCCACGGTGTCGGCGCCGGCGTCCTGCAGCCGGTACGCCTGCAGCTTGGCCAGCAGGCCGATGCCGCGCCCTTCCTGGCGCAGGTACAACAGCGCGCCGCGCCGTTCGGCGGCGATCTTCTGCAACGCCGCCTCCAGTTGCGGGCCGCAGTCGCAGCGCTGCGAAAACAGCGCGTCGCCGGTCAGGCATTCGGAATGGATGCGCGCCAGCACCGGGGCGCCGTCGCCGACCTCGCCCAGCGTCAGCGCCAGATGTTCCTTGCCGCTGGCCGGGTCGAGGAACGCATGCAGGCGAAAGATCGCCCACGGCGTCGGCAGTTCGCAACTGGTCACGTACTGCAGCTCGGGCTCGGCGGCGACGGAGGCGGCGTTCGGAGTCAGGGACATGAAGTTCTCGGCAACACGGAAAACGGCGCAGCAAAAGCGCCGGCGGCGTGGTGCTCCCCAACGGGAACGCCACGCCGCATTTTAAGGCCAACCGGCAAGGAGTTCAGGCCGCCAGCAATTCGCCGATCGCTTCGCGCGTATGGCTGACCGCCTCGTTGGCGGCCTGCTCGCCCAGCGCCACGCCCTCGGTATGGACGAAGGTGAGATCGTTCAGGCCGATGAAGCCGAGCACCGCACGCAGGTAGGTTTCGTGGAAATCCATCGCCTTGCCGGGGCCGGAACTGTAGACGCCGCCGCGCGAGGTGAATACGTACACCTTCTTGCCGGTCAGCAGGCCGACCGGGCCGGTGTCGGTGTACTTGAAGGTCAGGCCGGCGCGGGCGACGTGGTCGATCCACGCCTTCAGGCCGGAGCTGATCGAAAAGTTGTACATCGGCGCGCCGATCACGATCACGTCGGCCGCCTGCAATTCGGCCACCAGCCGTTCGGACAGCTGCGCGGTGGCGGCCTGCGCCGGGGTGCGCTGTTCCGCCGGCGTGAAGAAGGCGCCCAGCGTCTGCTCGTCCAGGTGCGGCACCGGCTGCGCCGCCAGGTCGCGCTCGACGATCGCGTGATCCGGGTGGGCGGCGCGCCACTGGTCGAGGAATTCGGCGCTCAGCTGGCGCGACAGCGAACCTTCGTTGCGCACGCTGCTGTTGATGTGAAGAAGTGTGGTCATGGTCATTTCCTTTCGTCAGAGAACGGTTGAGGAAATGATAGGTCGCGCCTAATATCGACGGAAGCCACATAATTTAACTCGTTACTATCCAATAAATCGATATGAGAGACCCCGGCAACCCGACCCTCGACCAGTTGCGCGTATTCATCGCCGTCATCGACGCCGGCAGCTTTTCGCGCGCCGCGCGCCAGCTGCACCGTACGCAATCGGTGGTCAGCTACACCATCGCCAACCTGGAGGCGCAACTGAACGTGGCGCTGTTCGACCGGGGCAAGCGGCGCCCGGAACTGACCGAGGCCGGCCGCATGCTGCTGGCCGACGCCCGCACCGTGGCGCTGAAGGTCGATGCGATGCGCGCCCGCGCCAAGAGCCTGGCCGAAGGGCTGGAAGCGGAACTGGCGCTGGCGGTCGACGTGATGTTCCCGGCCTGCCGGCTGGTGACGATCCTGGATGCGTTCCAGCGCCAGTTCCCGAGCGTGGCGCTGCGGCTGCGCATCGAGGCGCTGGGCGGCGTGCTGCGGCTGGTGCTGGATCGCGAGTGCCAGCTCGGTATCAGCGGCTGGATCGTCGAGACGCCGGACGCGATCGAGCGGCGCCAGATCGGCCACGTGCGGCTGATTCCGGTGGCGGCGCCCGGCCATCCGCTGGCGCAATACGAAGGCCCGATCCCGACCGCGGTGCTGCGCGAACAGACCCAGCTGGTGCTGACCGACCGCACCGCGCTTACCGCCGGGCGCGATTTCGGCGTGTACGCAGTGCGCGACTGGCGACTGGGCGACTTGGGCGCCAAGCATGCGCTGCTGGCGGCCGGGCTCGGCTGGGGCAGCCTGCCGGAGCCGCTGGTGCGCGACGACCTGGTCAGCGGCCGGCTGGTGCAGCTGCAGCTCGAGGAACAGCCGGATACCCGCTTCCCGCTCTACCTGGTGCAGCGCACCGACAATCCTCCCGGCGTCGCCGGCCGCTGGCTGCAGCAGCAATTCTCCGCGCAGTCGGCGACCCACGAGTTCGACTAGCAACTGATTCCGCCAGGCCGGCAATCCGCCATCCCGCTGAACCGACCGCGCGTCAGGTAGTCTCGTGGCCGGCTGGACTATCCAGTGCCGCCGCCTGCTCCAGCCAGCGCGCCACGACGGCCAGCTCGTCATCGGTGAAGCCGGCTTTCAAGTGGGTATTCAATTCCTGCAGCGCGCCGCGCGCCCGTACGCTTGCCTCCTCTCCTGCCGCGGTCAGGTCCAGGCGCGTCATGCGGCCATCGCGCTCGTCCGCTGTGCGCTCGATCAGGTCCGCCGCCTGCATGCGCTTGGACAGGTTGGTAACGGCCGCCGGCGCCACTTGCAAGGCGGCGGCAATCTCGCCAATCGTCGCATTGGGGCGCGACTGCAGGAAGAAAAACAGTGCTGCCTGGGCCGAACTGACCCCCTCCCATGCTCCCGGGCGGGTTTCGACCCAGCGCTGTACCGCTTTCTGCGCGCGGTTGAGCAGAAAGACGAAGCGCGGATGGGAGGTGCGCTGCTTCATGCCGCGCCCTTGTGGCCGGCGCAATGCGTCAGCAGCCAGTCGCCGACGCGCGGCCACAGGGTGTCGGCGCAGCGCTTGCGGAAGAATCCCATGTGGCCGACGACCGGAACGCCAGCCTCGGCCGGCGCGATCTGCCGCCGATCGACGGTGGCATTGACGAGCGGTTCCAGCAGCAGGGTGATGGCGCGCGGATTGGCCCAGGGATCGTCGTCGAAACCCAGCACCAGGAGCGGCAGATCGACCCGTGCCGCACGCTGCGCCGCCTGCATGGCCGGATCGTTGTAGAAGTAGCGCGGCATGCGGCTCCAGCGGCTCCATTGCAGCATGACCCCGCGCGGCAGATCCTCGCCCAGGCCCAGCCGCCGGCCGGGCATGTAACCGAACAGGCGGCACAAGAGCGGCGCCAGCAACCGCATCACGAGCCAGACGCGCAGGCGTTCCAGCGCGCCCCGTATGGTGCGCGTGACCCCGGCGTGCGAAGCCACCAGCACGGCGGCGCGCAACTCGCGCGTCGCCGAGGACAGCGCGATCGCATGGCCGCCGACGCTGTGGCCGACCGCCAGCAACGGCAGGCCCGGATAGCGCGCAGCAGCCCAGCGCGTCACGGCGCCGACGTCGTCTTCCATCCAGTCCGCCATCGATACCCGGGAATCACGCAGACTCGCGGGCCGCGACCGCCCGGTGCCGCGATAGTCGTAGACGAGCACGTGCAAGCCGCGCCCGCTGAGATACCTGGCAAAAGCGTAGTAATACTCCTGGACCACCGCGGTGGCCGGATGCAGCAGGACCACCGCCGTCGCCTGCTCGACCTCCCAAAGGGTGGCGCCGATGGCGCTGCCGTCGGATACCGGGATATTCACAGACTTCATTCCGTCCCCTTCGTTTTAGTTAACGTGTTAACTAAATTAGACGAGTGCGGGTGCAGTGTCAATATCTCCGGCTCCAGGAGCGATTCCGGCGGAGAAGCGCTTACAGCGGAGGTGGGTGGCGTGCGGAACAGGGCGCGGCGGCGAGTCATGGCGAACCATGGCGGGTGACTGCAACGTGGAGCGGCAAGCGCCCCCGGTACGACGATCGCCCGAACAGGCGCTAAGCGCGCGCCGCCAGGAATTCGCGCAGCCGCCGCACCGCTTCCTGCAAGTTGTCCATCGAGGTCGCGTAGGAAATGCGCAGATACCGGCGCGCGGTGTGCGGACCGAAATCCAGCCCGGGCACCAGCACGACGCCGGCCTGGTTCAGGATGTCGATCGAGAAGCGGTCGGCGTCGTCGGTGAAGCGGCTGCAGTCGGCGTAGACGTAGAAGGCGCCGTCCGGCGTCACCGGCACGTCAAAGCCCAGTTCGCGCAGCGCCGGCACCAGGTAGTCGCGGCGGCGGCGGAATTCTTCCTTGCGGCTTTCATACAGCGCGATCGATTCCGGCAGGAAGCAGGCGACGCCGGCGTGCTGGGCGATCGCCGACGCGCAGATGAACAGGTTCTGCGCCAGCTTTTCCAGCGCCGGCACCAGTTCTTCCGGCGCCACCAGCCAGCCGAGGCGCCAGCCGGTCATGTTGAAGTACTTGGAAAAGCTGTTGATGACGATCACGTCGTCGCCCAAGGACAACGCCGAGAACGGCGCCGCGTCGTAGGTCAGGCCCTGGTAGATCTCGTCGACGATCGTGAAGCCGCCCCGCTCGCGCACCGCGCCGACGATTTTCTCCAGCTCGCCGGCCTCGATCGAGGTGCCGGTCGGGTTGGACGGCGACGCCAGCAGCACGCCGCGCGTGGCGGCGCCCCAGTGCTCGCGCACCATCGCCTCGGACAGCTGGAAGCGCTCGGCCGGGCCGCTGGCGATCATGCGCGCGCTGCCTTCGAAGGCGGCGACGAAATGGCGGTTGCACGGATAGGACGGGTCCGGCATCAGCACCTCGGCACCCGGCTGCACCAGCGCCGCGCAGGCCAGCAGCAGCGCCGCCGAAGCGCCGGCGGTGACGACGATCCGCTGCGGTGCGATCTCCAGTCCATAGACGCGGCGGTAGTGCTCGGAAATCGCCGCACGCAGTTCCGGGATACCGGTAGCGGCGGTGTATTGCATGCGGCCATCGGCCATCGCCTGCGTGGCGGCGGCGATCACGGCCGGCGCGGCGGTGAAATCCGGCTCGCCGATGCCCATGTGGACGATGTGGCGCCCTTCCCGCTCCAGCGCGGCGGCCATTTTCGCCAGCTCCATCACATGGAAGGGTTCGATCCGGTCGAGGCGGGAAGCGAGGGCGAAGGCGGACATGACGATATCGGCAGGATGACGGGTGAAAAAGGTGGCGGGAGCAGGATACTCCCTACACAAGCAGCCCAGGCCGGGCGCCGTATGGATAATTCATCAGCATACTCCCATAAGGAGCAGCCGAAAATCAGCGCCGGCTAGCCTCGACCTCGGTGGCGCGCGTCTGCGCGGCGAAGCGATCCAGCACGCCGTTGACGTACTTGTGGCCGTCGACGCCGCCGAACGACTTGGTCAGTTCGACCGCTTCGTTGATGACCACGCGGTACGGGATTTCCAGATGGTGGCTCAGTTCGTAGGCGCCGATCAATAGCGCCGCGTGCTCGACCGGCGACAACTGCGCCAGCGGACGGTCGATCAGCGGTGCCAGGCCGGCGCGCAATTGCGCGACGTCGCGGATGGCACCGTGCAGCAGCGCGTCGAAGTGCTCGGCGTCGGCCTTGTCGAAGCCGTGCGCGCCACGGATGTGGGCGTCGATGGCGCCGGCATCCTCATGGTTGAGCAGCCATTGGTACAGCCCCTGCAGCGCGAACTCGCGCGCGCGGTGGCGCGGCGTGCGGTTCTTGCTGGGGTTGGCGTGGGTGGTCTTGGTGGTCATGGGTGCGGCGCCGGCTCAATCCTCGTCTTCGGTGGCGTCGGCCAGTTCTTCCAGCGTCAGCGCCAGGTTGGCCATCTCGACCGCCACGCGGGCGGCGTCGGCGCCCTTCTGCGCCATGCGCGCCTCGGCCTGCGCATCGTTTTCGGTGGTCAGCACGGCGTTGGCGATCGGGATGCCGAAATCGAGCCCGACGCGCGTGATGCCGGCGCCCGACTCGTTGGCCACCAGCTCGAAATGATAAGTTTCGCCGCGCACCACCGCGCCCAGCGCGATCAGCGCGTCGAACTGCTCGGTCTCGGCCATCTTCTGCAGCGCCAGCGGGATTTCCAGCGCGCCCGGCACCATCACCCGCAGGATGTCTTCGCCGGCCACGCCCAGGCGCGCCAGCTCGCCGGCGCAGGCGGCGAACAGGCCGTTGCCGATGTCGGGGTTGAAGCGCGCCTGCACGATGCCGATGCGCAAGCCTTCTCCATCCAGGTTCGTGTCACAGGTTCCAACGGTCATGGCTTTCCTCTTTATCGCGCGGCTGCGCCTGATGCAAATCGCGGACCGGGCCGGCCCGCGGCGGGGTTCACTGGTTCGGCGCGTGCTGGTAGCCGACCACTTCCAGGTTGAAGCCGGTCATCGACGGCATCTTGCGCGGGCTGGCCAGCAGCCGCATCTTTCCGACTCCGAGATCCTTCAGGATCTGGGCGCCGATGCCGTAGGTGCGCAAATCCATCCGGGCGCCGTGCGGACGCGGCGCCTGCGGATCGTCCAGCGCCTGGAATTGCGCGAACAGCTGGTCGGCCGATTCCTCGTCGCAGTTCAGCAGCACCACCACGCCGCGCTCGGCGGCCTGCACCGCGGCCAGCGCCGCCGCCAGGTTCCAGGAATGGGTGGTGGCTTCGGTTTCCAGCAAATCCATGATCGATACCGGCTGATGCACCCGCACCAGGGTTTCACTGTCGGCGGAAATGTCGCCATGCACCAGCGCCAGGTGCGCCGCCCCGCTCGGCGTGTCGCGGTAGGCGACCGCGCGGAACGGGCCATGCAGGGTATTGACCGTGCGTTCGGCCACGCGTTCGACGATGCTTTCGTGCTGGCTGCGGTAATGGATCAGGTCGGCGATGGTGCCGATCTTCAAGTCGTGCTCGCGCGCGAACTCGATCAGGTCCGGCAGCCGCGCCATGGTGCCGTCTTCCTTCAGGATCTCGCAGATCACGGCGGCCGGCGTCAGGCCGGCCAGTTCGGTGAAGTCGCAGCCGGCTTCGGTATGGCCGGCGCGCATCAGCACGCCGCCCTTCTGCGCCTTGATCGGGAAGACGTGGCCGGGCTGCACGATGTCGGACGGCTTCGCGTGGCGCGCCACCGCGACCTGGATGGTGCGGGCGCGGTCGGCGGCCGAGATGCCGGTGGTGACGCCTTCGGCGGCTTCGATCGACAGCGTGAAATTGGTGCCGTAGGCGGTGCCGTTGTTGGCGGTCATCAGGCCCAGGTTCAGCTGCGCGCAGCGTTCCGCCGTCAGCGTCAGGCAGATCAGGCCGCGGCCATAGCGCGCCATGAAGTTGATCGCTTCCGGCGTCACGAATTCGGCGGCCAGCACCAGGTCGCCCTCGTTTTCGCGGTCTTCCTCGTCGACCAGGATGACCATGCGCCCGGCGCGCAGTTCGGCAATGATTTCTTGGGTAGTGGCTATGGACATGGCAGCGTTCCTGAACAGCCCGCCATTCTAAAGGATTTGCCGGCACCGGGCGTTTTGCAGCCGCCCGGCGGGGCGGCCGGCAAAATTTACCTGCAATTTGTAAGACCGGCACGCTGGCGCGGCGGCCGGCGCCACTTCTAGGCCGGGGAGCCGCTGGCACGCCGCTTGCACTTCGCTTCGGCGTGATCGCCGCCCAAGGAGTGCCGCATGGAAAACTTCCCGCCCCTGTCATCCAATCCTCCCGCCGTCGGCCGCGCGACGCCAGCCGACGACAGCGCGCAGAAGGCCGGCAACACGCTGCGGCATGAACTGTCCGAACTGAAAAGCGACCTGGACGCGCTGATGTCGCACGAGGCGACGCTGTCGGACGGCGAGCTCAGCGAAGCCTATGCCCGCATCCTGGCACGGCTGGGCGCCGCCAGCGCGGTGGCGCGGATCGCCGCGCACGAAGTCGAGCCGCACCAGCATGCCGGACCGAGCGCGCTGGAA
>JBAUJK010000444.1:0-3040 GCA_049683695.1 Burkholderiaceae bacterium | reverse complement strand
AACCGCGCTCGCGGTTGGCTGCGCGCCGGGCGGCCGCGTCTCACCGAACCGACCGACCGGCGGCGCTCTGCCGCCTTCTGAATTGGCCGCCCGATGCTCAGGCTCTTTTCTCTGACCGCCCAGATCCGGCTGCACGCGCAGCGTTTCCGGGTGCTGTACCCGCACGGCTTCGCGCTCGACGCCAGCCAGGCCAGGACGCTCGAAGGCCGGCAGCTGCCGGTGCTCAAGTCCGGCGCCGCCGAGCTGAACCTGAACCACGCGGTACCCGACCGCTTCGCCGCCGACACCGGCGTCACCACCACCGTGTTCGTCAAGGACGGCGACGATTTCGTGCGCATCTCGACCTCTGTCAAGAACCAGCGCGGCGAGCGTGCGGTCGGCAGCTGCCTAGAGCGCGCCCACCCCGGCTATGCGTCGCTGAAGGCTGGCCGCCCGTATTGCGGGCTGGCGTCGGTGTTCGGCACCCAATTGATGACGCAATACGACCCGATCAAGGATGCGGCCGGCCGCGTGATCGGCGCCATCGTGGTCGGGCAGGACATCACGCGCCGCCGCCATGCCGGCATCGCCGCCCGCCTGTGCGCGGTCGTGCTGCTGCAGGTGGTGGCGCTATTTTTGTTGTACGCGGCCGGCCTGCGCCACCTCGGCGGTGATCAGGCGCTGCTGCTGGCATTGCTGCTGCTGGTGGCGCTGGGCGGATCGCTGTATTGGTACGTCGGGCGCTTGATCAGCGCGCCGCTGGCGGTGGCGCGGGCGGCGGCTGAAAAGCTGGCTGCCGGCGACCTTTCCATGCTGTTGCACGTCGATCGTCGCGATGAACTCGGCAGCCTGATGCATGCGATCAATGCGGTCAGCCAGGGCTTGACCCGGCTGGTCGGCGACGTGCGACGTGGCACCGACCAGATCGCGCTGGCTTCGCGCGAAATCGCCACCGGCAACCTGGATCTATCGGCGCGCACCGAAACGCAGGCCTCGCTGCTGGCGGCGACCGCCGGCTCCACCGAGGAACTGGCCGAAACGGTGCAGCGCAACGCCCGCCATGCCAGCGACGTCAGTGGCCACGTGGCGGCCGCTGGCGACGTCGCCGAACGGGGCGGCCGCCTGGTCGAGCGGGTGGTGCAGAACATGGAGGTGATCAAGCGCAGCTCACAGCGCATGGCCGACATCGTCGGCGTGGTCAACGAAATCGCCTTCCAGACCAACCTGCTGGCGCTGAACGCGGCGGTGGAAGCGGCACGCGCCGGTACCCAGGGCCGTGGCTTCGCGGTGGTGGCGGCCGAGGTGCGGGCGTTGGCGCAGCGCTCGGCAGAGGCGGCCAAGGAAATCAAGACGCTGATCGATACCTCGGTGGCCAACGTCGACGCCGGCGAAGTACTGGCCGCCGAAGCAGGCAGCACCATGACCGACATTATCGCCTCGGTGCACCGCGTGACCGGCCTGATCCTGGAAATCAGCAGCGCCAGCCAGGTCCAGAGCAACGGCATACAGCGCGTCAACGACGCGGTGCGGCAAATGGACGGCATGACGCAGCAGAACGCGGCGCTGGTCGAAGAGGCCGCGGCCGCCGCGCAGAGCCTGCACGACCAGTCGGTGGCCCTGCTGAAGGCAGCCGGGGTGTTCAAGTTGGCTTAGCGCCGATTCGGTCCGACACGGGAGCCGCCGCGCCGGCCGCCGCGATGTGCCCTGTCTCCATCGAGTTTCCAGATCGAAAGACGAATATGGGACAATGCCGCAGTTTTTCGGCGGCGCTGGGCGCTGCAATCCAGAACAAGACCGGCCAATCCAGACCAGGGAGGAGAACCCATGAGCGAACACCATTCATCGCTGTCGCGCCGCCGCATCCTGCAGGCCGGCGCCGCGGCTGCCGCCGCGCTGGCGCTGCCGCCGCTGGCGCGCGCACAGGACAAGCTGCGCGTCGGGCTGATGCTGCCGTACAGCGGCACCTACGCGGCACTTGGCACCGCGATCACCAACGGCTTCAAGCTGTCGGTCGACGAACGCGGCGGCAAGCTCGGCGGGCGCGAGGTCGAATATTTTTCCGTCGACGACGAGTCGGAACCGGCCAAGGCGCCGGAAAACGCCAATCGCCTGGTGTCGCGCGACAAGGTCGACGTATTGGTCGGTACCGTGCATTCCGGCGTCGTGATGGGGATGCTGAAGGTAGCCAAGGAAAGCGGCGTGCCGCTCTTGATCCCGAACGCCGGGCTGGACGCCGCCACCGGCCCGCTGTGCGCGCCGAACGTGTTCCGCACCTCCTTCTCCAACTGGCAGGCCAGCCACGCGGTCGGCAAGCTGATGTGGGAGAAGGGGCACAAGAACGTGGTCTTCATCACCTGGAAGTATGGCGCCGGCGAAGACGCGATGAAGTCGGTCAAGGAAGGCTTCGAAAAGCAGGGCGGCAAGATGGTCAAGGAACTGTGGGTGCCGTTCCCGCAGGTCGAGTTCCAGGCGCTGCTGACCGAGATCGCAGCCTTGAAGCCGGACGCGGTGGCGTGCTTCTTCGCCGGCGGCGGCGCCGCCAAGTTCATCAAGGATTACGCGGCGGCCGGCCTGAAGGACAAGATCCCGCTGTACAGATCGGGCTTTTTGACCGACGGCGTGCTGGAAGCGACCGGCCCGGCCGCCGACGGCCTGCTGACCACGCTGCACTACGGCGATGCGCTCGACCTGCCGAAGAACAAGGCGTTCCGCGCCGCCTACGAAAAGAAGTTCAAGCTGCCGCCGGACGTCTACGCGGTGCAGGGCTACGACACCGCCGAAGTGCTGGCGATCGGGCTGGACAAGGTCAAGGGCAACATCGGCGACCGCAAGGCCTTCCTGGCGGCGATGGAAAACGTGGTGGTCGACAGCCCGCGCGGCAAGTGGACCATGAGCCGCGCCCACAATCCGGTGCAGGACATCTACCTGCGCCGCGTCGAGAACGGCGAGAACAAGGTGATCGGCGTGATCTGGAAGCAGCTGGCCGACCCGGCACGCGGCTGCAAGCTGTAGCGGTAGCGCCGTGGCCGCCTGCGCGGGAGCGGCCAGCCCGACCGTGGCG
>JBAUJK010000443.1:0-3540 GCA_049683695.1 Burkholderiaceae bacterium | reverse complement strand
CTGTCCGGCGGCGAAAAGCAGCGCGTGGCGCTGGCGCGCGCGCGCATCTTGGCGCCGCAGCTGCTGCTGCTGGACGAGCCGACCGCCAACCTGGACGGTGCGGCGCGCGAACAGGTGATCGCACTGGTGCCGGCGCTGATGGCCGAAGGCCGCAGCGTCGTGATGGCCTGCCACGACCGCGACCTGATCAGCCTGCCGGCGGTGCAGCGGCTGAAGCTGCGCGACGGCCGGCTGCAGCTGCGCTAGCCCGCGCTATTGGTCTTCGCGGTAGCGCTGCAGGCTCTGCGCCATGCTGCGCGCCAGATCGTCCGGGCCGCTGACGGTGACGCCGAGGTCGCGCAGCAAGCCGTCCTTCAGGCCGTATACCCAGCTGTGCAGCGTCAGCGACTGGCCGCGCTCCCAGGCGTCGCGCACGATCGAGGTATGGCACAGGTTGGCGACCTGTTCCATCACATTCAGCTCGCACAGGCGGTCGAGCCGGGTCTGGGTCGGCAGCGTCTCGCCCAGATAGCGTTCGTGCTTGTACTGCACGTCCTCGACATGGTGCAGCCAGTTGTCGACCAGCCCCAGCCGGCGCTTGGTCAGCACCGCATGCACGCCGCCGCAGCCGTAGTGGCCGCAAACGATCACGTGCTTGACTTTCAACACGTCGACCGCGAACTGCAGCACTGTCAGGCAGTTCAGGTCGCTGTGCGTGACCACGTTGGCGATGTTGCGATGGACGAACAGGTCGCCCGGCAACAGGCCGAGCAGTTCGTTGGGCGGGATGCGGCTGTCGGAGCAGCCGATCCACAGGTAGTCCGGCGTCTGCTGCGCCGCCAGTTTTTCGAAAAATCCCGGATGGGAACGGGATATGGAGTCGGCCCATTCGCGGTTGGCGCGGAACAGCCGCTCCTGCATCGATTCGAGCAGATGATTGTTGTTTGACGTGTTTTCTGACATGCAAGCTCCCCGGTAAACGGCGTTCCATTTTATCGGAAACGGCGGCCGGACGATGGCGCCCGGCCGCGCCGCCACCGGCCCGGGACCGGAGAAATCTGCATACTCCCGTTCATGCGGCAGATTCGTGGCCGTAAATACTGCGATATAAACACATACTCCCTACATCTACGAGGGGGTCGCAGCGACCGCGAACTTCCCTCACACCGGCGGGAATTGCACCCGCAAGCGCAATCCGCGCCCGTCTTCGCCGTCGGCCACGAAGATGCGGCCGCCATGCTGGAGCGCGATGTCGCGCACGATCGCCAGTCCCAGGCCGACCCCGTCCGGGTTCAGTTGCTGGGCGCCGCCGGCGCGGTAAAAGGGTTCGAAGATACGTTCGCGTTCGGCGGCGCCGATGCCGCAGCCGCTGTCCTCGACCTCCAGCCAGGGGCCGCCGGCGCCGCCACCGACCCGCAGCGTCACGCGGCCGCCGGCCGGCGTGTAGCGCAGCGCATTGTCCAGCAGATTGGCGATCAGCTCGTGCAGCAGCAGCGGATTGCCGCTGGCGAGCGGCGCGCCGTCCGCCTCCAGCGCCAGATCGATGCCGGCCTGCACCGCCACCGGCGCCTGCTCCAGCGCCGCCTGCCGCGCCAGTTCCGCCAGCGCTACCGGCCGGCACTGGCCTTCGGCCTGCCCATGTTCGCTCTGCGCCAGCGTCAGCAGCCGGTTCGCCAGCCGCACCGCGGCATCGGTGGTACCGGCCATACCGGCCAGCAGCTCGCCGAGCGCGCGGTTGCCGGCGCCGCCCCGCTCGGCTTCGCGCTGCGTCCGCTGCGCCAGCTCGACCTGGGTTTTCAGGACCGTCAGCGGCGTACGCAGCTGGTGCGAGGCGTCGGCGATGAAGCGCGCCTGGCTGCTGATCAGCGCGTGCAGCCGTCCCATGTAGCCGTTCATCGCCAGCACCAGCGGCCGCAGTTCCTTGTGCACCAGCGCCGGGTCGAGATCGTCGAGGTCGGTCGGCGCGCGCGCCGCGACCGCGCTCTTCAGCTGCATCAGCGGCCGCAGCGCGAAACGCACCGCGAACCACACCAGCAGCGCCGCCACGATCACCAACACCGCCTGCCGCCACAGCGTATCGAACAGGATCTTGCGCGTCAGGCCCTGGCGTGCATCCAGCGTTTCACCGACCTGGATCAACGCGATGCCGCGCATGCTGTCGTCGTACACCGGCTGGTACAGCGCGGCGATGCGCACCGGCTGCGCGTGGTAGTTGGCATGGTAGAAGCGCACCAGCGCCGGGTAGGCGTCCGAGCGCGGCACGTCCGGCGGCAGCGGCGGCAGATCGTCGTAGCCGGACACGAACTGGCCGTCGATCCCGGTCACCTTGTAGTAGAGCCGCCCCAGCGTGTCGGTCTCGAAGCTGTCCAGCGCCACGTAGGGGACGTTGGCCACCACCTTGCCGCCGACGATCGAGACGCGCTCGGCCAGCGCCCGGGTCGACGCCAGCAGCGAGCGGTCGTAGGCCAGGTCGGCGATCTCCAGCGCATTGCGGTAGACCGACACCGCGTCCAGCGCCACCAGCGCCAGCAGCGGGATCAGCAGCCAGCGCAGCAGCTGTCCGCGCAGGCTGCCGAGCGGGACGGCGACCGTCATCGCGGCTCCGCCGCGCGCAGCAGATAGCCGATGCCGCGCAGCGTGACGATGGCGACGTCGGCCGGCGGTGCCTCCAGCTTCCGGCGCAGGCGGTGGATGTAGATTTCGATCGCGTCCGGGCTGGCGTCGTCGTCCAGCGCGAAGACCTGCCCGAACAGCTTTTCCTTCGACACCGCGCAGCCCGGACGCGCGATCAGCCCTTCCAGCACCGCATGCTCGCGCGGCGTCAGCGCCAGCGGCGCGCCGCCATAGGCGAAGCCGCGCCCGACAGTGTCGAAGGCCAGCGAGCCGCAGGCCGGGGCCAGCGCTTCCTGACCCTGGCTGCGGCGCAGCAGTGCCTTCACGCGCGCCTCCAGCTCGGCCAGCTCGAACGGCTTGGCGAGGTAGTCGTCGGCGCCCAGGTTCAGTCCCCGCACCCGCTCCTGCAGGCCGCCGCGCGCGGTCAGGATCAAGACCGGCGTGCGGCTGCCGCGCGCGCGCAACCGCCGCAGGACTTCCAGCCCGTCCATGTCCGGCAGCGACAGGTCGAGGATCACCAGTGCGTAATCCTGGGTATGCAGCAAGCTGTCGGCGGCATTGCCGCTGGCCGCGCATTCGACCGCCAGGCGGGCATCGCGCAGCGCCTTTTCCAGCCACCGTGACAGCTCGACGTGATCCTCGACCAGCAGTATGCGCATGTTCTTCGCCCCCTCCGCCAGCGCCGAGCGCGCCGGGGATTGCAGCGTAGCGCAAAGCAACGGTGCTGCCAATGCGCGAGCCGGCGCAGGCCGGCGGCAATTGATTGGAAGCAAAACGGCAACCGATTGAAAGCGGATTGAAAGTTTCAGGTGGATAAGATGGCGCGATCTCAACTCCCCGATCCCCACGACCGATGTCCCGCGCGCTCCGCTACGCCGTTTCCATCTGCCGCCGTGCGGCCGCCCTGGCAACCTGCGTCGCCGCCTGCGCCGCCGGGCCGAGCGCAGC
>JBAUJK010000442.1:0-9612 GCA_049683695.1 Burkholderiaceae bacterium | reverse complement strand
GGCGACCCCGGCGCAACTGCGCACGCGGCCGCACGGCGGCGCCTGCCTGGCGACCGAGCTGGCGGCGGACGTATCGTCGACCGCGATCCGGGCCGCGCTGCGGCGCGGCGAACGGCCCGAATCGCTGCTGCCGGAGGCGGTGCTAGACTATATTCAACAACACCATCTCTACCAGGACTAAATGGACCTCAAAAAACTGCAAAGCACCGTGGTCGGCGCATTGGAAGACATCAAGGCGCAAGACATCCGCGTGTTCGATACCGTCCATCTGACCAGCCTGTTCGACCGCGTCGCGATCGCCTCCGGCACCTCCAACCGCCAGACCAAGGCGCTCGCCGCCTCGGTGCGCGACAAGGTCAAGGCGCAAGGCGGCGCCGTGCTCTCGGTCGAGGGCGAAGACACCGGCGAATGGGTGCTGGTCGACCTCGGCGACATGATCGTCCACATCATGCAGCCGGCGATCCGCGCCTACTACCGGCTGGAGGAAATCTGGGGCGACAAGGAAGTCAAGCTGGGCGCCGCCAAGCGCACATCGCGCAAGACCGCCGTGGAAGCGGCCGACGGCGATGCACCGGCCAGGAAACCGTCGCGCCACCTGGCCGCAACCCGCGAGGCCGAAGCCGAAGCGCCGAAGAAGCGGGCGCCGCGCAAGACCGCCGCGGCCGACGACGCCGGAGCGGCAGCCCCGGCCAAGAAGGCGGCACCGAAAACCGCCGCCCGCAAACCTGCCACCAAGCCGGCAGCGAAACCCGCCGCCAAAACCGCCGCCACCGGCGCGGCGGCAGCGAAAAAGACGCCGGTCCGGCGCGCACCGGCCAAGGCCCGGACCGCCGAATAGCGCGGCCGACGCCCTTCGGCCATGCAATTCGTCATCGCCGCAGTCGGCCACAGGATGCCGGCCTGGATCGAGGCCGGTTTCGACGAATATGCGAAGCGCATGCCGCCGGAGTCGCGCATCCAGCTGAAGGAAATCAAGCCGGTCGAACGGTCCGGCGGCCGCAGCGCCGAATCGGTGATGGCAGCGGAGCGCATCCGCATCGAAGCGGCGCTGCCGAAGGGTGCCTGCATCGTCGCGCTCGACGAGCGCGGACGCGACCTGACCAGCGTGCAGCTGGCGGACGCGATGCAGCGCTGGCGCCGCGAGGGACGCGACGTCGCCTTCGTGATCGGCGGCGCCGACGGCCTGGACGCCGGCTTCAAGGCCGGCGCCGACATGCTGCTGCGCATTTCCAGCCTGACGCTGCCGCACGGCATGGTGCGCGTACTGCTGGCCGAACAGCTGTACCGCGCCTGGTCGATCACACAGAACCATCCCTATCACCGAGCATGATGGCCGCATGAAACCGACGCAAAAAATCTATCTGGCCTCGAAAAGCCCGCGCCGGCGCGAGTTGCTGCGCCAGATCGGCGTCGACTTCTCGCTGCTGATGTTGCGCGAACCGGGGCCGCGCGGCCCGGAAGTGACGGAAGCGGTGCTGCCGGGCGAGGCGCCGGCGCAATACGTCGAGCGCGTGACCCGCGAAAAGGCGGACTGCGCGCTGCGGGCGATGCTGTGGCGCCGATTGCCGCCCTACCCGATCCTGGCCGCCGACACCACCGTCAGCATCGACGGCGACATCCTCGGCAAGCCGGCCAATCCGGCCGAGGCGGCGGCGATGCTGAGGCGGCTGTCGGGCCGCACGCACCAGGTGCTGACCAGCGTCTGCGTCCACCGCGACCAGGACAGCTGGCAGGCGACGCAAGTGTCGCAGGTGACATTCGTCGAGCTGACGGAAGCGGCGATCGAAGCCTATTGCGCCACCGCCGAACCCTACGACAAGGCCGGCGGCTACGGCATCCAGGGCTTTGCCGCCGTATTCATCCGCGAGATCGTCGGCAGCCATTCCGGCATCATGGGACTGCCGCTGTACGAAACCGCGCAATTGCTGAACCAGGCCGGAGTGCCCATCCCATGAGCGAAGACATCCTGATCAACGTGACGCCGCAGGAAACCCGGGTGGCACTGATGCTGCAGGGCGCGGTGCAGGAACTGCACGTCGAGCGCACGCTGTCGCGCGGGCTGGCCGGCAACGTCTACCTCGGCAAGGTGGTGCGCGTCTTGCCTGGCATGCAGTCGGCGTTCATCGACATCGGACTGGAGCGGGCCGCGTTCCTGCACGTGGCCGACATCTGGACCGCGCGCCAGCACGACGGTGCGCCGCCATTGCCGATCGAGAAAATGCTGTTCGACGGCCAGTCGCTGACGGTGCAGGTGATCAAGGATCCGATCGGCACCAAGGGCGCGCGGCTGTCGACGCAGATTTCGATCGCCGGCCGCATGCTGGTCTACCTGCCGCAGGATCCGCACATCGGCATTTCGCAGCGCATCGAAAACGAGGCCGAGCGCGAATCGCTGAAGAGCCGCGTGCAGCGCCTGCTGCCGGCGGACGAAAAAGGCGGCTTCATCATCCGCACGATGGCCGAGGACGCGACCGACGCCGAGCTGGAAATGGATATCGAATACCTGCGCAAGACCTGGGCCGCGGTGACCCAGCAGGTCAAGCAGCGGCCGGCGCCGGCGCTGCTGCACCAGGACCTGTCGCTGGCGCAGCGCGTGCTGCGTGACTTCGCCGGCGACGACACCACCAGCATCCAGGTCGATTCGCGCGAAAACTTCAACCGGCTGCAGGAATTCGGCGCCCGCTACATGCCGTCGGTGCTGCCGCGGCTGGTGCACTACACCGGCGAGCGTCCGCTGTTCGATCTGTACGGCGTCGAGGACGAGATCCAGCGCGCGCTCGGGCGCCGGGTCGACCTGAAGTCGGGCGGCTACCTGATCGTCGACCAGACCGAGGCGATGACCACCATCGACGTCAACACCGGCAGCTTCGTCAACGGCCGCAATTTCGACGACACCATCTTCAAGACCAACCTGGAGGCGGCGCACGCGATCGCGCGCCAGCTGCGGCTGCGCAATCTGGGCGGCATCATCATCCTCGATTTCATCGACATGGAAAACGCCGAGCACCAGGGCGCGGTGCTGTCCGAGCTGCACAAGGCGCTGGCGCACGACCGCACCAAGGTGTCGGTATCCGGCTTCTCCGCGCTCGGACTGGTCGAAATGACGCGCAAGCGCACCCGCGAATCGCTGGCGCACATCCTGTGCGAACCCTGCCCGGCCTGCGGCGGCCGCGGCCAGGTCAAGACCGCGCGCACCGTCTGCTACGAAATCCTGCGCGAACTGCTGCGCGAGGCGAAGCAGTTCAACCCGCGCGAATTCCGCATCCTGGCCTCGCAGGTGGTGGTCGACATGTTCCTGGAAGAGGAGTCGCAGCACCTGGCGATGCTGGGCGATTTCATCGGCAAGCCGATTTCGCTGCAGGTGGAAACGGTTTACCAGCAGGAACAGTACGACATCATCCTGCTCTGATGCCGCCGTCGATGGACGGAACTTCAACTAGGCGCATGGTCCAACTTTGACCTGCCCGGGACGGCGGCCTGCGTCCACAACTTGCAGCATCTCAAGAACGCATCCCGCCACGCCGCCCCGGTTCCTTGCCCTTCCACCTCAGCAGTGTCCGCAAAGGAGTCCGCCATGATGCAAACCAATGAAATCCGACAGCGTTTCGACCACATCGAACAGAGCGTGCGCCAGGCTGCGCAAGCCTGTGCCTCCAGCAGCAACGTGCCGCAAGACTTGAAACAGTGCATCACCCAGCTCGACCAGCAGACCAGCCAGGCTGAACAGGTCATGCAGTCGCAGGACGAAGGCCGCATCCGCCAGTGCGTCGATCAGCTGGAGGAACTGGGCGACCGCGCCAAGATGGCCTGCCAGAACTCCAGCAGCGGTGTCGACGACAAGCTGAAGAAGGCAGTGATGCAGGCGCACAGCGAACTGTCGACGCTGAAGCACCAGCTGCATTGATTTCCGCGCCGCCGTAGGCGGCTTCCCGCCGGCGGAAGGCGCGTTTGTGAAGCGTCAGAAACTGCCGGCGAATTGATAGCGGTTGCCCGGATGCCACATTCGGGCGATCGATGCGACCTGCCCCTGCGACAGCGTCTTGCGATTCAGCACCAGACAGGCTTCCTGCTCCTCCATCTGCAGCATCGCCGCGATCTCCGCCGGCGCCGCCAGCGCCTCGATGCTATAGCTGACGCCCTGCAGCGGCGCGGCGACCATCAGGTATTCGTTCGGCGTCGACACGGAAAAATCCTGCTGCAGATAGTCCGGCGCCACCGCCGAATTGACCCAGCGATCCTCGACCTGGATCGGCACGCCGTTTTCGGAGTGCACGATGATCGAATGAAACAGCGGATGGCCGGCGCGCACGCCGAACTGCGCGGTCAGCGGTTCCTGCGCCTTCCTGCGCTCCAGCAGGTGCAGCTTGCTGCCGTGCTGGTGACCGCGCGAGCGCACTTCGTCGGCGATGCTCTTGATCGCCACCAGCGTCGACTGGTATTTCTGCTGCGCCACGTAGGTGCCCGATCCCTGGATCCGGCTCAGGATCTGTTCCGCCGTCAGTTCGCGCACCGCGCGGTTGACCGTCATGCGCGAAACGCCGAACTGCCGCGCCAGCATCTGCTCGGACGGAATCGCGTCGCCCTCCTTCCATTGGCCGGCCTGGATTTCTCCCAGCAAATAATCCTTGATACGTTGATAAATCGGCGTATCCGCCTGTTCCGGTGCATCCAAAGCTGCCCCCCTCGTTGATGCCAGCGCCGTCGGCAAACCGCTTGCCAGCCCGCGCTTTCTTTGCTAAAGTTGTATAGACAACTTATTATAAGCGATCGATTGCAAAAAATCGCTTCAATCCGTTGTTGGATGATCACGCTCACCCTCCGGGCCCGCCGGCCGAATCGGCCCGCGAGTCCGGCATTTTGCAATGATGAGGAGGAATCATGATTCAGTTCACCCGCAAGAAAATGGTCGCCGCGCTGCTGCTGTGCGGCGCCGTCGCCGCCCCGGCCGCATTCGCCGACATCAAGATCGGCTTCAACGTGCCGCTGACCGGCTTTGCCGCGTCCGATGGCAAGTCGGCGCTGGAAGGCGCCAAGCTGGCGGTAGCCCAGGCCAACGCCAAGGGCGGCGTCGCCGGCCAGAAGCTGGAACTGGTGGTGTATGACGACCAGGGCGTCGCCAAGGAAGCGGTGCCGGTCGCCACCAAGCTGGTGGAAAAGGACAAGGTCGTCGGCGCCGTCTCCGGCTCCTATTCCGGCTCGACCCGCGCTGCCGCGTCGATCTTCCAGCAGGCGCAGGTGCCGTACGTGGTCGCCTATGCGATCCACCCCGACATCACGCTGGCCGGCGACTACATGTTCCGCGTCTCGGCGATGGGCGAAGTGCAGGGCCGCGCCGGCGCCAAGCTGGTCGAGAAACTCGGCAAGAAGAGCGCCGTGCTGATCACGCTGAAGAACGATTTCGGCCAGGCGCTGGCGGCCGGCTTCAAGGACGCCGCACCGAAGCTGGGCGTGAAGATCGTCAATGAATACGAATACGGGATGGCCGACCGCCAGTTCGGCGCGCTGGTGTCCAAGGTCAAGGCCGACAATCCGGAAATCATCTACGCCTCCGGCTACTACTTCAATGCCGGCCCGCTGGTCAGCCAGCTGCGCGCCGCCGGCGTGACGGCGCCGGTGATCGGCCAGGAAGGCTACGATTCCGACAAGTTCATCGAAATCGCCGGTCCGGCCGCCGAAGGCACCTTCGTCACCACTTCGCTCGACCGCGATTCGCAGTCGCCGGTGACGCAGGCCTTCATCGCCGACTTCAAGAAATCCGCCGGTTTCAATTCGGACATGGTGGCAGCCTCGGCCTACACCGCGACCGAAGTGCTGATCGAAGGCTTGAAGAAGACCGAGGGCAAGGGCGGCGAAGCGCTGAAGAACGCGCTGGCTGCCGGCACCTACGACACCCCGATCGGCAAGCTGTCGTTCAACGACCTGCATGAAGTGAAGAAGGACGTACAGGTGCAGATCGTCAAGGACAAGGCCTTCCACCGTCACTCGATCATTTCCGATCCGGTGCTGCTGGCGCCGCCGACCAAGGGCGGCAAGTAAGTTCGTCATTCCCGCGCAAGCGGGAATCCAGTGGCGTCACGCCGCACAGGTCACTGGGTCCCCGCTTGCGCGGGGACGGCGCGGTCAAGAAGCCGCCGGCACTTCGCTGCCGGCGCAGCAAATTCTCCCGTCTTGTTGAGGTAACCGCATGCTTTTCCTGGAGCTGATTGCGCAGGGGCTGGTGCAGGGCAGCATCTACGCCCTGATCGCGCTGGGCCTGACGCTGGTATACGGCCTGCTGCGCATCCTGCACGTCGCGCATGCGGCCCTGTTTACGCTGGGCGGCTATGTCGGCGTGCTGGTCACCAATGCCACCGGCAGCCTGCCGCTGGCGATGGTGCTGGCGATGCTGGCGGCCGGCGTGGTCGGTGTGGCCATGTACCGCCTGTGCTACGAACCGATCCTGAAGCAGCCGCCGTTCGTCGCGCTGATCGCATCGATCGGCCTGTACATCGCGTTCGAAGAACTGTTCCGCATCGTCTTCGGCGCCGCTGGCCTGTCCTACGTGGCGCCGCCGCTGCAGCAGCAGATCGCGCTGTTCGGCCTGAATTTCAAGCAAGCCGAGCTGATGATGATGGCCGGCACCGTGGTCGTGATCGCCGTGCTCGGCGTTTTGCAGACCAAGACCCGCATCGGCGTCGCCTGCCAGGCCACCGTGTCGGATCCGCAAATGGCCGAATCCTTCGGCATCCGGCTGCGCACCGTGCGCGACCTGAACTTCTTCGTCGGCTCGGCGCTGGCCGGCTTCGCCGGAGTCTGGGTGGCGCTGTTGAACAACCTGGTGGAGCCGACCATGGGCAGCGTGCCGTCCTACAAGGGACTGGCGATCATCGTGCTGGGCGGCATGGGCTCGGTGCGCGGCACGCTGCTGGCGGCGCTGGTATTGGGCGTGGTCGAATCGTTCGGCACCATCTATCTCGGTCAATTCCTCGATCGCAACGCGATTGCCTTCGCGTTCCTGATCCTGGTCCTGATGTTCCGTCCGCAAGGACTGTTTGCCAAAAGCTGAGGACCGTTCCATGGCTTATGAAATCTCTCTTTTGACGTCGATGGGCATCATGGTGCTGTTCGCGCTGTCGCTCAACCTGATCACCGGCTTCTGCGGCCAGATCAGCCTCGGCCATGCCGCCTTCCTCGGGGTCGGCGCCTATACTTCGGCGATGCTGTCGCAGGCCGGCCTGCCGTTCTTTGCGACGCTGCCGCTGGCGATGCTGGCGGCCGGCATCCTCGGCGTGATCGTCGGCATCGCCAGCCTGCGCGTGCGCGCCGACTTCCTGGCGATCACGACGATGGGCGTGGTGTTCCTGTTCGTCGGCGCGGTGCGCCAGCAGGAATGGCTGGGCGGCGAGCTCGGCATGTCGGGCTTCCCCGGCTCCGGCCTGTCGAAGCCGGCCTTCATGTGGCTGGCGCTCGGCCTGGCGGCGGCCACCGCGGCGCTGTGCGTGTACATCCGCAAATCGTGGATGGGACGCGTCTTCAACGGCATCGCCGAGGACGAGGACACGATGCGCGTGCTCGGCATCGACGTACCGCGCTACAAGCTGGCGGCGTTCGCGATCGGCACCTCGCTGGCCGGGCTGGCCGGCGCGCTGTACGCGCAGCATTTCAAGTTCATCGGCCCCGACAGCTTCGGTTTCATCGAATCGATCACGGTGCTGTCGATGGTGGTGTTCGGCGGCATCGGCTCGGTCGCCGGCGTGGTGTTCGGCGCCGCGCTGTTGTCGGCATTGCCGGCCTGGTTCCAGTTCATCGGCGACTACAAGCTGCTGGTGTACGGCGGCCTGCTGTTTTTGATGATGCGCTTCTCGCCGGCCGGCGTGGCCGGCATGGTGCGCGCGCTGTTCCGGCGCAAGGAACCGGCGGCCCGGCCGGCGGCGAAAGGAGCGCGCGCATGAGCCCGACCACTCCGCTGCTGCGGGTTGAAAACGTCACGGTGCGCTTCGGCGGCCTGGCGGCGGTATCCGACGTGTCGTTCGAGGTACGGCCGGGCGAGCTGCTCGGCCTGATCGGCCCCAACGGCGCCGGCAAGACCACGCTGATGCGCTCGATCACCGGCGTCGTGCGGCCGACCGAGGGCGACGTCTACCTGGCCGGCGAAAAACTGACCAGCCTGCCGATCCACCAGCGCATCCAGAAGGGCCTGGCGCTGTCGCAGCAACTGGTGCGGCCGTTCCGCGAAATCTCGGTGCTGGAAAACGTCGCGCTGGCGGCCGGCGCCGATCGCACCCGCTCGCCGCTGAGGGCGCTGCTGCACGTGTCGCAGCGCGAGGAAAACGAGATCGGACAGGCGATGCTGGCCAAGGTCGGCATCCAGAACTACGCCGACCAGATGCCCGGCATCCAGCCGCTCGGCATCCTGAAGCGGATGGAAATGGCGCGCGCGCTGGCGATGAAGCCGCGCCTGCTGCTGCTGGACGAACCGCTGGCCGGCCTGAATTCGAAGGAAGCCAATGCGCTGGCGACGACGATCGCCGACATCAACCGCCAGGGCATGACGATCATCCTGATCGAGCACAACCTCGGCGAAGTGATGCGCATCTGCCAGCGCTTGGTAGTGCTGGACAACGGCAAGAAAATCGCCAGCGGCGCGCCGCGCGAAGTGATGGAACAACCGGCGGTGCGTGCCGCCTACCTGGGCGGCGACACCATCGCCGAAGCGCAGGGCGGCGTCGCCGCCGCGGGAGGAACCCATGCTTGAACTGAAACACCTGTCCTGCGGCTACGGCGCCTTCCAGGCGGTCGGCGACCTGTCGCTGACGCTGCGCCCCGGCACCATCACCGGTCTCCTGGGCGCCAACGGCGCCGGCAAGTCGTCGACGCTGATGTGCCTGGCCGGCCACGTCGCGCTGCAGGGCGGCCAGATCTTGTTCGAAGGCCAGGATATCGGCCGCCTGCCGCCGAATGAACGGGTACGGCGCGGCATCGCCATCTCGCCGGAAGGCCGGCGCCTGTTCAAGGACCTGAGCGTCGAGGACAACCTGCGCGTCGGCGGCCTGGTGCGCCCGGCGGCCGACTTCGCGCGCGACCGCGACCACGTGCTGTCGCTGTTCCCGCGCCTCGGCGAACGCCTGACCTCGCTGGCCGGCAACCTGTCCGGCGGCGAACAGCAGATGCTGGCAATCGGCCGCGCGCTGATGACGCGCCCGAAGCTGATCATGATCGACGAACTTTCGCTCGGCCTGATGCCGAAGGTGATCGACCTGTGCTACCGCGCGCTGCAGAAACTGCGCGAGGAAGGCATGACGATCCTCCTGGTCGAACAGAACACCGACCGCGTGCTGTCGGTCGCCGACGACGTCTGCGTGCTGGAATCCGGCCGCACCGTCTGGCAAGGCAGCGCCGACGCCGCGCGCAACGATCCGGCGCTGGCGGCCGCGTATCTCGGCTTGCATTGAGGATTTTTATACTGGCGGGGGCATTTTTCAAGCCGCTCGCAATACCTGCGGGAATTGCATCATATTTATGCATACTCCCAGGTTTTTGTTTTTGACTAGGTTTTGAAGTCGTCGTTGCAGTGCTTTTGAAGTTGTAGTTGCTTTTGACTTTGACGTGCCCCCGCTTGGACGCTGCCGCTGC
>JBAUJK010000441.1:0-6123 GCA_049683695.1 Burkholderiaceae bacterium | reverse complement strand
GCCGTCGGCCGGCAACGGCTGTTCGGCCTGGCTTTTCTTGTCTTGCTCTTGCATTCACAACCTCCCACAAACGATTCAGTAACGAAACCCGTGACAAAACGACAAATGGGGTATTCCCTTAATTTTTCAAGGGATTACCGCACAAGCGTGGTCATCGGGAGCGTCCCGGCGGCGGCCGGCATTTTCTGTTACACAAGTTACCAGGACGCGCTAGCAGCCTGGACAGCGGCGCAGTATGCTGATTGAACCGGTCCATCGAGCGGCCGGCCCTGACCGCAGGGTGTCCATGAAACTGCAATTGATCCTCGTCTCCGTCGTGCTGTACGTGATGCTGGCCACGCTCTGGATTTGCCGGACGGGGCTGGTGGCGCTGTACTGACGCGAAGCCTGCGATTCTAGCAAAAGCCGCGGCAAAAACCGCGCGCCGGTCCGGCACGCTTTTAAAAAGTCGGGAGTATGCCAAAAAATCGGCCTATCCCGCAGTATTTACCAGCGGCTTTAAAATTACTCCCAAGTGTATTTAATGCGTTGCGCCAAGCCGCAGGGCCGCCGCGCGCGCTGCTTCGGCTTCGCGCCGGTCGGCGGCGGTCGGCGCCGCGGTCGGCCAGCCTGACAGATGCCGCTCGGCAATGTCGGCCAGCGCGGCGATCCAATGCGGCGACTCGTTCAGGGCCGGGATGTAATGGAATTCGGCGCCGCCGGCCTGCAGGAAGTCGCTGCGCACCTCGAGCGCGATTTCTTCCAGCGTTTCCAGGCAATCGGCGACGAAGCCGGGGCAGATCACGTCCAGCCGCCGCACGCCCTGCCGCGCCAGCGCCTGCACCGTGGCGCTGGTGTACGGCTGCAGCCATTCGGCCTTGCCGAAGCGCGACTGGAAGGTCACCACATACTGGTCGTCGACCAGCCCGAGTCGGGCCGCCAGCAGGCGCGCGGTCTTGTGGCAGGCGCAGTGGTACGGGTCGCCCAGCGTCAGCGTGCGCTTCGGCACGCCGTGAAAGCTCATCAGCAGCCGCTCGCCGCGGCCGTGCTGGCGCCAGTGCGCCTGTACCGCATCGGCCAGCGCGCCGATGTAGCCGGGATCGTCGTGGTATTGCCGCACCAGCCGCAGTTCCGGCACGTTGCGTACCGTCGCGTAATGCGCGAACACGGCGTCGAACACCGACGCGGTCGAGGTCGCCGAATACTGCGGATAGGCGGGCAGGACCAGGATCCGGCTGCAGCCTGCCGCCTGCAGCCGCGCCAGCACCGCCGGCAGCGCCGGCTGGCCGTAGCGCATCGCGTACTCGACCTGGACGTGATGGCCGCGCTGACCCAGGTAGCCGCGCAGCAGCAGCGCCTGCTTTTCGGTGTGGACCTTCAGCGGCGAGCCCTCGTCGCTCCAGATCGCGCGGTACTTGGCGGCCGAACGCTTCGGCCGCAGCGGCAGGATGGCGCCGTGCAGGATCGGCCACCACAGCACGCGCGGGATTTCAATCACGCGCGGGTCGGACAGGAATTCCTTCAGGTAGGGCCGCAGCGCGGCCGCGGTCGGCGCCTCCGGCGTGCCGAGGTTGACCAGCACCACCGCAGTGCCGGCCGGCGTGCCGTGGGTGTACGGAGGTTCGGGACGAAAGGACATGAGAGCCGGTCGGATCGGAAAAAGAGGAAGCCGCCGCCGTGCTACAGCGCCAGCAGCTCGCGCGCGTGCTTGCGGGTGGTGGCGGTGATTTCCAGCCCGCCCAGCATGCGCGCGATTTCCTCGACGCGCGCCTTGGCGTCCAGCGGCTGGATACGCGAGACGGTCTTGCCGCCGTCGCTGTTCTTGCTGACCTGGAAGTGCTGGTTGGCCTGGCTCGCCACCTGCGGCAGATGCGTCACGCACAGCACCTGGCGCTCCTGGCCGAGCTTCTTCAGCAGGCGCCCGACCACTTCGGCCACCGCGCCGCCGACGCCGCTGTCGACCTCGTCGAAGATCAGCGTGCCGGCGCGGGCGCCGCCGACGCCGCTGGTGGAAGTGATCACCGAGATCGCCAGCGCGATGCGCGCCAGCTCGCCGCCGGACGCGACTTTCGCCAGCGGCCGCGGCGCCACGCCGGCGTGGCCGGCAACCAGGAATTCCACCTGCTCCAGCCCGTAGCTGGCGGAATCGCAGGCGTTCAGCGCCACTGCGAAGCGGCCGCCGCCCATGCTCAGGTCCTGCATCGCCGCCGTCACCGCGTCGCCGAGCGCGGCGGCAGCCTTGGCGCGCGCCTTCGACAGCTTGCGCGCGGCCGCCAGGTACGCGGCTTCCAGCTTCTGTTCCTGCGCGCGCAGCGCATCGAGGTCGCTGACGTTTTCCAGCTGCCGCAGCTGCGCCGCCAGCGCCTCGCATTCGGCCGGCAACTGTTCCGGCTCGACACGAAACTTGCGCGCGGTCGAATGGATCGCCTCCAGCCGCGCCTCGACTTCCTGCAGCCGCGCCGGGTCCAATTCCACCCGCGACAGATAGTCGTTCAGCACGTACACCGCTTCCTGCAACTGGATGCGGGCCGGCTCCAGCACGTCCAGCACCGGCTTCAGGCCGGCGTCGATGTCGGCCAGCCGCGCCAGCTTCTGCGTCAGCGCCGACAGCTGCGACAGCATCGGACTGTCGGCTTCAGAAATCACGGTCAGCGCTTCCTGCGCGCCTTCCAGCAGGCTGGCGGCATGCGACAGCCGGCTGTGCTCGTTACTGATCTCGCTCCATTCGCCGGGCCGGGCAGCCAGCTTTTCCAGCTCGCCGACTTGCCATTCCAGCCGCTCGCGCTCGGCCAGCACGCTTTTGGCGTTGCGCTCGAATTCGCCGCGCTGGCGCGCGATCGCCTGCCAGTCGCGGAATGCGGCCGCCACGTCGGCCGCCTGCGGCAGCAGGCCGGCGTGGGTGTCGAGCAGGATGCGCTGGGCGTCGGCGCGCACCAGCGACTGGTGCGCATGCTGGCCGTGGATGTCGACCATCAGCTCGCCCAGTTCGCGCAACTGGGCGGCGGTGGCCGGGCTGCCGTTGATGAAGGCGCGCGAGCGGCCGGCATTATCGATCACGCGCCGCAGCAGCACGCCGCCCTCCTCGTTCTGGAACGCGTTGGCCGCCAGCCAGGCGTCGACTTCGACATCGGCGGAAAAATCGGCGCTGATGTCGGCGCGCGGCGCGCCCTCGCGCACCACGCTGGCGTCGCCGCGCCCGCCCAGCGCCAGCGTCAGCGCGTCGATCAGGATCGACTTGCCGGCGCCGGTTTCGCCGGTCAGCACCGAAAAGCCGGGGGCGAACTCGAGCTCGATGGCGTCGACGATGACAAAATCGCGGATCGAAAGTGTGCGCAGCATGGGTTGCGTGTCAGAGGGTGCGCCCGGGAATGGGAAGATTTTGCGCCGCCGGCGCAGCATAAAAACGATATCGCGCGGCCGGCGCAAAACAAAAACGGCATCGCGCAGCCGGCGCGATGGTCATTTTAACTGGCCTTCGACCGACGGATATTCGTGCCAGTGCAGCTTCTGGCGCAACGTCGCGTAATAGCTCCAGCCCTGCGGATGAAGAAAGGTGATCGCGTGCGGCGAGCGCCGGATCACGATGCGGTCGTGATGCATCAGGCTGGCCAGCGACTGCATGTCGAAGTTGACGCTCATCTCGCGTCCGCTGACCACCTCGATCATGATTTCGCTCGAATCCGGCAGCACGATCGGCCGGTTCGACAGCGCGTGCGGCGCGATCGGCACCAGCACCAGCCCGTGCAGCGTCGGATGCAACAGCGGCCCGCCGGCCGACAGCGCGTAGGCGGTGGAGCCGGTCGGGGTGGCGACGATCAGGCCGTCCGAACGCTGGTTGTACATGAAGCGGCCGTCGACCTCGACCGCCAGTTCGACCATGCCGGAGGTGGCGCCGCGCGACACCACGACGTCGTTGAACGCCAGCCCGCCGAAAATCTGCCGGCCATCGCGCCAGACCGAGCCTTCCAGCAGGCTGCGCCGCTCCGATTCGACCTTGCCCTGCAGCATGTCGGCCAGCACCGGGATCATGCGCTTCAACGGGATGTCGGTCATGAAGCCGAGCCGCCCCTGGTTGATGCCGATCAGCGGTACGTCGTACGGCGCCAGCTGGCGCGCGATGCCGAGCATGGTGCCGTCGCCGCCGAGCACGATGGCAGCATCGGCGCGGCGCCCGATCTCGTCCGGCGTCATGGTCAGCGGCGTGGCCAGCGGAATGTTGCGCGCGGTGTCGGTTTCGAACACCACCGTATGGCCGTTGGCGGCGAGGAACTCGGCGATTTCGGCCAGCGGTTCGGAAATGCCGGCAGCCAGGTACTTGCCGACCAGCGCGATGGTTTTCGGCCGAAAGCCGGCGGCGGGTGATTTGGGAGACCACATGCGGGCGATTAGACCATAATTCAGTCTTGACTTGAAAGACACGGTACCCGAGCCGATCTAACCCGCATGAGAACTGTTCCAATCAAGGCCGTCCTGTTCGACCTCGACGATACGCTGTGGCCGATCCTGCCGGTGATCACGCGCGCCGAAACCGTGCTGCACGACTGGCTGGCGGCCAACGCGCCGGCGGTGGCCGAGCGCTTTTCGATCGATACGCTGCGCCGCCAGCGCCTGAAACTGATGGCGGTCGACCCGCGCTACCAGATCGACCTGTGGGCGCTGCGCCACGCGGCGCTGACCCAGGCCTTCACCAGCGCCGGCGAGGACGTCGCCAAGGTCGATCACGCGATGGCGGTATTTTCGGCCGCGCGCAACGCGGTCACGCCGTTTGACGACGTCGCGCCGGCGCTGGCCAGCCTGCGCCAGCGCACCCTCTTGGGGGCGGTCACCAACGGCACCGCCGACCTCGAAGTGATCGGGCTGGCGCACCATTTCCAGGTCTGCCTGTCGGCGCCGCGGCTGGGCTGCGCCAAGCCGGGCGCCGCCATCTTCCACCTGGCCTGCGAAGCGCTCGGAGTGGCGCCGGCCGAAGCCTTGTATGTCGGCGACGATCCGCACCTGGACATCGAGGGCGCGCGCCGCGCCGGCCTGCAGACCATGTGGATCGACCGCTTCGGCCGCGAATTGCCGCCGCAGGTGGTGCCGAACGGCCGCTGCACCTCGCTGCACGAACTGGAACGCTGGCTGGACGGCCGGCTGGCGCTGGCGCCTGCGGTCGCCGCTCGCTAGAATAGCCGCCATGCAACTGGAACCACGCGCCCAAACCCTGCTGAAGGCCCTGGTCGAACGCTATATCGCCGACGGCCAGCCGGTCGGCTCGCGCGCGCTGTCGCAGATTTCCGGGCTCGACCTGTCGCCGGCGACGATCCGCCACGTGATGGCCGATCTGGAACAGATGGGCTTCGTCAGCAGCCCGCACACCTCGGCCGGCCGGGTGCCGACGCCGCGCGGCTATCGGCTGTTCGTCGACACCATGCTGACGGTGCAGCCGCTGGACGAGCGCGCGGTCGGCGCCTGCCTGCCGTCGCGCCAGCAGACCGGATCGAAGCAGAAGATCATCGCCGGCGCCGCGCAGATGCTGTCGTCGCTGTCGCGCTTCGCCGGCGTGGTACTGACGCCGCGCCACGAATCGGTGTTCCAGCAGATCGAATTCCTGCGGCTGTCGGAGCGGCGCATCCTGCTGGTGATCGTCAACCCGAACGGCGACGTCCAGAACCGGCTGCTGCTGACCGAGACCGACTACACGCCGGCGCAGCTGACGCAGTCGGCCAACTACATCAACCAGCACTACGGCGGCCTGCACTTCGACGAGGTGCGCCGGCGCCTGCAGAGCGAGCTGCGCCAGCTGCGCGACGACATGGCGCGGCTGATGCAGGCCGCGGTCGAAGCCGGCAGCGACGCGATGACCGAGGAAGCCGACGACGTGGTGATTTCCGGCGAGCGCAACCTGCTGTCGGTCTCCGACCTGTCGTCCAACATGGCGTCGCTGCGTGAGCTGTTCGACCTGTTCGAACAAAAGACCGAGCTGATGCAACTGCTCGACATGTCGAGCAAGGCGACCGGCGTGCAGATCTTCATCGGCGGCGAATCGGAACTGGTGCCGCTGGAGCAGATGAGCGTGGTCACCGCGCCCTACGAAGCGGACGGCAAGGTGGTCGGCACGCTTGGCGTGATCGGACCGACGCGGATGGCCTACGAGCGCGTGAT
>JBAUJK010000440.1:0-3570 GCA_049683695.1 Burkholderiaceae bacterium | reverse complement strand
CCCCGCGCGCCTGACGCGCGCGATCGACCTGTCAGTGGAGGAAATGCGGACCGGCAACGCCGGTCGTCCGGCGTTCTCGCCGCTGTTGCTGGAACTGCTGCAGGACGCCTGGCTGATCGCCTCGGTCAACCTGCTCGAAACCCGCATCCGCTCCGGCGCCATCCTGCTCGCCTTCCTCGCGCGCGCCACTTATTACGCCACCGGCGACTACGCGGAGCCGCTGCGCCGGCTCAACCGCGAAACGCTGCTGGCTTCCTTCGGACAGGTCTGCTCCGCCTCGATCGAGGAAACGGCTGCTGCCGGCGAGAACGGCGCAGAGTCGCCCGCAGGCGGCGCCGATGGCAGCGCGATCGCGCGCTTCTGCGAAAACTTCACCGAAAAGGCGCGCGCCGGCAAGATCGATCCGGTCTTCGGCCGCGACCAGGAAATCCGGCAGATGGTCGACATCCTGGCGCGCCGCCGCAAGAACAATCCGATCTGCGTCGGCGACCCCGGTGTCGGCAAGACGGCGGTGGTCGAAGGGTTGGCGCTGCGCGTGGTCGATGGCGACGTGCCCGATTCGCTGAAGGACGTCACCATCCTCGGCCTCGACATGGGCCTGCTGCAGGCAGGCGCCAGCGTCAAGGGTGAATTCGAGAACCGCCTGAAGGGCGTGATCACCGAGATCAAGTCCTCACCCAAGCCGATCATCCTGTTCATCGACGAAGCGCACACGCTGATCGGCGCCGGCGGCCAGGCCGGCACCTCGGACGCCGCCAACCTGCTGAAGCCGGCGCTGGCGCGCGGCGAATTGCGCACCATTGCGGCCACCACCTGGGCCGAATACAAGAAATACTTCGAAAAGGACGCCGCGCTGGCACGCCGCTTCCAGCTGGTCAAGCTGGACGAACCGGATCTGGCAACCGCCGTGCTGATACTGCGCGGCCTGAAGGAGAAATACGAAGACGTGCACCGCGTGGTGATGCGCGACGACGCCATTGTCGCCGCCGCCGAACTGTCCAGTCGCTACATCACCGGTCGGCAGTTGCCGGACAAGGCGGTCGACCTGCTCGACACTGCCTGCGCGCGCGTGAAGGTGCTGCAAAGCGCCAAGCCCGATGTGCTGGAAGACAAGGAGCGCCAGATCCAGGCCCTGCATCGCGAACAAGCCGGGCTGGAGCGCGACCGCGACAATCTGCAGCCGGTCGATCTGACCCGCCTGCAGGAAATCGACGAGTTGCTGCTCAAACTGGAAAATGAAGCGGCAGAACTGCGCGCAATCTGGAGTACGCAGAAGAACGCCGCCGACGCCTTGCTCGCGGCGCGCGCGGCGCGGGCCCAGGCGCGTGCCGATGGCGCATCGCCGCAACAGCTCGAGCAGCTGGTCCGCGACATCGAGGCGGCCAGCGCGGCATTCAAGGAAGCGCAGGGCGCGCAGCCGCTGGTGCGCGTGGACGTCGATCCCGACGTGGTCGCCAAGGTGATCTCCGACTGGACCGGAATCCCGGTCGGCAAGATGCTGCGCGACCAGGCCGAAACCGTGATGAACATGGAAAAGACGCTGGCGGCACGCGTGCGCGGCCAGGACCACGCGATGCACCAGATCGGCGAGATCCTGAAGACCGCCCAATCGGGCTTGCGCGATCCGCAGCAGCCGCTCGGCGTATTTCTGCTGGCGGGACCATCCGGCGTGGGCAAGACCGAAACCGCGCTGGCGGTGGCCGACATCCTGTTCGGCGACGAGAAATCGACCGTCATCGTCAACATGAGCGAATTCCAGGAGAAGCACAACGTCAGCCGCCTGATCGGCTCGCCACCCGGCTACGTCGGCTATGGCGAAGGCGGCGTGCTGACCGAAGCGGTGCGGCAACGCCCATACTCGGTCGTGCTGTTGGACGAAGTGGAGAAGGCGCACCTGGACGTGCTGAACCTGTTCTACCAGGTATTCGACAAAGGGATGCTGTCTGACGGCGAAGGCAAGGAAATCGATTTTTCCAACACCGTCATCTTCCTCACGTCCAACCTGGCGACCGACGTCATCACCGAGATGACCGCTGGCGATGAGAAGCCCGACCATGAAACCCTGCTGGCAGCGGTGCGGCCGATCCTGTCGGAGCATTTCAAGCCAGCGCTGCTGGCGCGCATGACGGTGATCCCCTACTTCACGCTGGCGCAGGATGCGCTGGCCGGTATCGTCCGCCTCAAGCTCGACAAGATCGCCCGCCGGCTGCAGCACAACAACAAGATGCGCTTCGAATACAGCGAGGCCGTGGTGCAGCAGATCGCGGCACGCTGCACCGAGGTCGAAACCGGCGCCCGCAACATCGATTTCATCCTGCGGGGCACCGTCATGCCGCTGATGTCGCAGGAGATCCTGGCGCGCATGAGCAGCGAGGTGCAGCCGACCGCGGTCACGCTGGACGTGTCGAACGAAGGTGAATTCAAGGTGGAGTTCCCGGCATAAAGCGAGCGGCCGTTCTCCATGGTGGCGTTACAGCTGTAACCGTGGCGACATGGAACGGTAAGACAGCACCGCCAGAATAAGATCAACCAGGCTTCAGGAATTCAGAAATGGCTTCACTATCCAACCGGCTCACCGCCAACAAGCGCTTCGAATTCGCCTCCAGGGCATTCGGCGAAGACAAGTTCGCCGTGGTGAACATGGAAGGCTACGAGGCGATCTCGCGCCCGTTCCGCTTCGAGCTGACGCTGGTCAGCGATGACGCAGACGTCGATTTCGACAAGATGCTGCAAAATCCGGCGACCTTCCGCATCCATGCAGCCGACGGTGCATCCAGCGTGCCCTACCACGGCATGCTGGCGGAATTCGACCAGCTGCACCAGTCCGACGGTTACGTGTTCTACCGCGCGGTGCTGGTTCCGCGCACCTGGCAGCTGTCGCTGTACCAGGTTTCCGAGGTCTACCTGGAGGAAAAGCCGATCCCGGCGCTGATCAAGAAAGTGCTGGAGAGCGCCCGCTTCACCAGCATGGACTTCGAACTGAAGACCAGCGGCAGCTACCGCGATCGCAGCTTCGTCTGCCAGTACCAGGAATCGCACCTGGATTTCCTGTCGCGCTGGATGGAAAAGGAGGGCATGTATTACTGGTTCGAGCACGACGATCTGGACAAGCTGGTGATCGCCGACAATAAGAGCATGCATGACGCCAAGGCGCTAGCCGTCAATTATCGCCCCGCCGACGAACTGGACACCGGCGCCGCCTCGGATTCGGTGCAGATCTTCACCTGCCGCCAGAAACCACTGCCGAAGCAGGTCATCCTGCAGGACTACAACCATCGCAAGGCGGCCACCCAGCTGCGTGCAGTGGCGCCGGTATCCGACAAGGGCATCGGCGACGTCATGATATACGGCGAGAATTTCCGCGACGTCCAGGAAGGCGAGCGCTATGCCAAGCTGCGTGCCGAAGAGATTATCTGCGGCGGCAAGGTGTTTTCCGGCGAATCGACCGCGGTCGGCCTGCGCAGCGGCTACTTCATGCAGTTGGCGCAGCACTACCGCGATGCCTTCAACGGCAAGTACCTGGTGATCGAGGTCGAGCATCGCGGCTCGCAGGCCGGCGCGCTGCTGAAC
>JBAUJK010000439.1:0-2453 GCA_049683695.1 Burkholderiaceae bacterium | reverse complement strand
GCGGAACGGCGCGCGCGCGCCGCGCTCGACAAGCTGGGCCTGCTGGACAAGGCGGCGGCGCTACCGGCGGCGCTGTCCGGCGGCGAGCAGCAGCGGGCGACCATTGCGCGCGCGATCGTCAACCGGCCGCAGATCATCCTGGCCGACGAGCCGACCGCCAACCTCGACCGCGCTGCCGCCGACCAGGTGCTGGAAGCGTTGCGTTCGTTCCACGCGGTCGGCGTCACCTGCCTGATCTCGACCCACGACGAGCAATTCCTGGAATCGGCCAACCGCGTGGTGTTCCTCGACCACGGCCGCGTGACCGAGACCTGGCGCCGCGCCGAAGCCGGAGAGCCGGCATGAAAGGCTGGCTGCGGCAGCATCGCTTCGCGCTCGGGGTGGCGCTGGCGCACGTGCGGCGGGCGCCGGCCGGCTTCGCCCTGAACGTGCTGGTGGTGGCGCTGGCGTTCGCGCTGCCGATCGCCGGCCTGACGCTGCTGGAAAACCTGCGGCCGGTGTCGGCGCAGCTGGCGGTGGAGCCGGAAATCAGCCTGTTCCTCGACATGAAGACCTCCCGCGAGCAGGCGAGCGCGCTGGCGCCGGCGATCCGGCGCGTGCTGGACGACCAGCCCGGCGCCCGCGTCGAGTTCGTGCCGCGCGAACGGGCGCTGGCAGCGCTGAAGGACAAGAGCGGCCTGTCGGACGCGGTGGCGGCACTCGGCGCCAATCCGCTGCCGGACGGCTACGTGCTGAAGCTGCCGGGGCTGCAGGACGCTGCCGGCGCGCCGCAGGTCGAGGCGCTGGCGCAGCGGCTGCAGGCGCTGCCCGGCGTCGACACGGTGCAGGTCGATTCGGCCTGGATCAAGCGGCTGGCGGCGCTGTTCGGCATCCTGCGGCTGTCGCTGGCGCTGCTGGCATCGGCGCTGGCGGTGGTAGTGGTCGCGGTGGTATTCAACACGATCCGGCTGCAGGTGCTGACGCAGCGCGAGGAAATCGAAGTCTCGCGGCTGGTCGGCGCCACCGACGCCTTCATCCGCCGCCCGTTCTACTACAGTGGCGCACTGCTCGGCGCAGCCGCCGGCGCCGCAGCGCTGGCCGCGGTGACGCTGGCGCTGCAGCCGCTGAACCGGGCGGTGACCGACTTCGCGCGCCTGTACGCGTCCGACTTCCAGCTGGCGCCGCTCGGTTGGCAGAGCACGCTAGCGCTGCTGGCGGTCGGCGCGCTGCTCGGGCTGGGCGGCGCGATGCTGTCGGTACGGCGCCATCTCGGCCGGCTCGACGCCGCCGGCCGCTGAAGACGGCACCATTTTTTTGCCGAATCGGCGCACTTCTTGCCATAACGCAAAGCGCTTTCCATTTTCCCTGCAACACTGCGGCAGCGACACTCTCCACGCCCACCCGCCTGCGCCCGGGCGGCGGGGAACTTCGTTTTGGCGCCACACCTCGAAAACAAAGACCGTTTCCCGGCAAGGGACAAAGCAATAACTAAATCTGCTTTCATAGCTTTGAACTATATTGCTTGCCAACAGTCCAAATTAGCAGTTGAATCGGTAGAGTGCTAAAATCTTTGCCGACCTGATGGAAAAGCAAGTTTTCCATCCTTGCATCAAGAACTTAGGAGAAGCAATGAAAGCAAGCTCTGCCAAGGCTGCATTGGTTCCTGTAAACAATTCGGTGCTGGCGCTCGGTTTTTCGGGCGGGCTGGGCAATATCGACGCCTATATTTCCGCCGTCAACCGCCTGCCGATGCTGAGCCATGACGAAGAAGTGTCGCTGGCGCGCCGGCTGCGCGACAACAACGACCTGGGCGCCGCCCAGGAACTGGTGCTGTCGCATCTGCGGCTGGTGGTGTCGATCGCGCGCGGCTATCTGGGCTACGGCCTGCCGCACGCCGACCTGATCCAAGAAGGCAACATCGGCCTGATGAAGGCGGTCAAGCGCTTCGATCCCGACCAGGGCGTGCGGCTGGTGTCGTACGCGATGCACTGGATCAAGGCCGAAATGCACGAGTACATCCTGAAGAACTGGCGGCTGGTCAAGGTGGCGACCACCAAGGCGCAGCGCAAGCTGTTCTTCAACCTGCGCAGCCACAAGGAAGGGCTGGACACGATGACGCCGGCCCAGGTCGACGCGCTGGCCGAAACTCTGAACGTCAAGCGCGAGGAAGTCATCGAGATGGAAACCCGGCTAACCGGGCGCGACATCGCGCTGGAGGCGCCGGCCGACGACGAGGACGACAAGTTCGCGCCGATCGGCTATCTGTCGACCGAATCGGAAGAACCGACCAGGGTGCTGGAAGCGCAGCAGTACGACCGGCTGCAGTCGGAAGGGCTGGAAAACGCGTTGTCCAAGCTGGACGACCGTTCGCGCCGCATCGTCGAGGCGCGCTGGCTGGCCAATGACGACGGCTCCGGTGCCACGCTGCACGAACTGGCCGGCGAATTCGGCGTCTCCGCCGAGCGCATCCGCCA
>JBAUJK010000438.1:0-6499 GCA_049683695.1 Burkholderiaceae bacterium | reverse complement strand
GCCGCAGGCCGCCAGCAGCGACAGCAGCGCAATCATCGGTACGGTCGACAGAAAGGAATGCGGCAATCGCGGCATGGCGGCTCCAGACAGGGAAAGCCGGTTAGACGATGCGCACCGCCGCTGGTTGCAGCATGGACAACGCCGCTTGCGCCGGATCAGCGGCCAGCAGGCAGGATCGACCCGCGCAACTGCCGATGCCGCGCGCAGACACAAGGGAGTATGAGGGAAAGATGACGCGCTGAAGCCCAGCCTAGGCCAGCATCAGGCGGAGTATATGCAAACAGCGGCATTCGGCGCCGCTGTTTGCAGAACCAACGAAGGCGCTCGCCCGGCTCAGGCGAACTTGGCCAGCATGTCGGCCAGATGGCGGGCGCGGTTGGCGGCGTCTTCCGGACTGGCGGCACCGCCGGTCTGGGTGACGAGGGCGCCGGTCAATAGCGTCACGAAGGCGCGGTCGAGCGCCTTGCGCGCCGCCGCCAACTGTTGCGCGACACCGTCGCAATCGGCCGGCGCGGCCGCCTGTGCCACCAGTTTCTGCACGCCGCGCAACTGGCCTTCGACGCGCGCCAGACGGTTCAGCAAATCCTTTTTCTGGTCGCCGGAAAGAGCCGTGCCTTCGACGATTTTGAGGGGAGCATCGTACAAAATAACCTCCTTCGCATGGTGAACACTGGGGATCGGAATAATACTATACAGGGTATATTATCACCAGCAAGGCTGGATGCAAGGCGGGAAAGGGATTTTGCGTGCAGGTCGGCGGCGGCTGGCCGATCCCGCAATTGTTAAAAAAATTTTTGCTGAGCAACTTTTGCGGATTTGTGTATATCCTATGTATCGCGCCGCACCGGTCACAAGCCGGGTGGCCGATCCGGCCGCGGCGGTTTCCAGGGAAATGAGCGCATGCATCGTTACTTCCGTTTGTTGCAGGTCCTCACGCTCGCCGCTGCCGGCTTTACCCACGCCCATGCCACTACCGCTCCTGACTGTTCACGCCGTCTGACGCTGGCGCTGCACGACCATGGCCTGCTGTATTCGTCCGAGACCGACAGCGGTATCGACCGCGATTTCGCCGACGAGCTGATCCGCCGCAGCGGCTGCCAGGTGGCGGTCAGCGTGATGTCGCGCGCGCGCATCTGGCAATTGCTGGAAACCGGCGCGCTCGACTTCAGCCTGTCCGGCATCGCCAGCGACGAGCGCAACACCTTCGCCGGCTTCGCCTGGTACTTTTCCAACAAGTATTATTTGCTGGTGCGGCGCGACGCCGGCGTCGCCAGCCTGGCCGATTTCGCCCGCAGGCCGGAGCTGCGGTTGGGCGCGATCCGCGGCTTCCGTTACGGCGAGCGCGCCAACCGGCTGCTGGAACAGCTGCAGGCCGAACAGCGGGTCGAGTACGCGACCCGGCTGGAGCCGCTGTACCAATTGCTGCGGCGGCATCGCATCCACGCGATGATCGTCGAGCCGTTCGACTATCCAGAGATCGAGGCGGCACCGCTGCGCGCACTCACCACACTGGTCGACACCGGCGATCCGGCGATCCGGCACGGCCTGATCATGTCGAAGAAATCGGTGCCGGCAACGGACCAGGAGAAATGGCGCGCGCTGGTGGACGGAATGCGCGCCGACGGCACCGTGCGGCGCATCTTCGACAAATACTTCTCGCCGGAACTGGCGCGTTCCATGACGGAATTCTGACGCGATGCACCGCCTTCCGCGCCGCCTGCTGACACCACTGGTGCTGGCGATTTCGCTCGGCGTCAGCTGGCTGGCGTGGCAGCACGAGGAGCGCAACGCCATGCAGGAACGGCGCGCCGCCGCCGATTTCGCACTGCGCGCCAACACCAGCCGCATCGCCCAGGGGATGGCGGTCTACGAGCAGATCCTGCGCGGCGTCCAGGGATTGTTCGCGGCTTCGGCCGAAGTCGAGCCGCACGCGTTTCGCGCCTATGTCGAGGCGCTGCAGCTGGACGCCAATTTTTCCGCCATCGACGGCATCGCCGTGCTGCCGCTGGTGCCGCGCGCCGAGCACGACGCGCACCTGGCGCGCATGCGCGCGCTTGGCTTCGCCGGCTACACGATCCGGCCGGCCGGCGAGCGCGACTTCTACGCGCCGCTGATCCAGATCGAGCCGTTTTCAGCCGCCCAGCGCGCGCACTACGGACTCGACCCGTATGCCAACGAGCGCTGCCGGCACGCGATGGAACTGGCGCGCGACACCGACACGCCGTTCATCACTTCCAAGATCGACTGGCTGCCGGCGCAGGCCGGTGCCGGCGCCAATGCCGCGCCATCGCAGCCCGGTTTCATGATGTACCTGCCGCTGTACCAAAAAGGTGCGCCGCACGACACGCTGCAGGCGCGCCGCGCCGGCATCGTCGGCTGGGTGGCGGCGTCGTTCCGGATGGAGCGGCTGATGGCCGGACTGTACGGCGAGCGCGGGCGCGGCGTCGACATCCGCATCTACGACGGCATCGAGCTGGCGCCGGCGGCGCTGCTGTACGACTCCTCCGGCGGTACCGTCCGCGCGCACGGCACGCCGCAGATGGAATACATCGAGGTCGGCGGCCGCACCTGGGCGCTGGCGGTCGGCGCCGACGCCCCGCACAGCGGCCGCCGCGCGCGCCTGATCGCGGCCACCGGCCTGTGCCTGTCGCTGCTGCTGACACTGCTGACCTGGAGCCTGGCATCCGGGCGCGAGCGCGCCTACCGGCTGGCGACCGAAATGACGGCGGCGCTGCGCGTCAGCGAGGCACGCTATCGCCACCTGGCGCAGCATGACGCGCTGACCGACCTGCCGAACCTGGCGTTGTTTTCCGACCGCCTGCAGCAGGCGCTGGCGCTGGCGCGACGCGAGCAGTCGCGGCTGGCGGTGCTGTTCATCGACCTCGACCAGTTCAAGCCGGTCAACGACGCCTGGGGCCATCCGGCCGGCGACCTGCTGCTGCAGGCGGTGGCGCGGCGGTTGCGCGAAACGGTGCGCGCCTCGGATACCGTGGCGCGCATCGGCGGCGACGAATTCCTGCTGCTGCTGCCGGCGATCCACGCCGCGCAGGAGGCGCAAACGCTGGCCGCGCTGATCCGCGATGCGCTGGCACAGCCGTTCGACCTCGGCAGCGGCGTGCGCCCGGCGATCTCGTCGTCGATCGGCATCGCCGTCTATCCGGAGCACGGCGCCGACGCCGCCGAGCTGATGAAGCATGCCGACGCCGCGATGTACGCCGCCAAGCATGGCGGCCGCAATCAGGTCCGGATGTTCGAGGCAGGGTTGGCGGAAAAACCGGACACGCCGAATACTCCCGCATGACCAGGCTCAGGTCGGGCGCCAACCCGGCGAAATCAAACCATACTCCCTAACCGGCCGCTTCGGTCACTGGCAGCGCAGCCGCCATCGTGCGGTTGCGGCCGCCGCTCTTGGCGGCGTACAGCGCGCCGTCGGCCGCCTTCAGTAGCGCGGCCACGTCGAGTTCGCCGCCGGTCGGGTTGCAGGCGGCGCCGATGCTGACGGTCAAGAGCGGATAGTCGCTGCGCTCGTGCGGAATCGCCAGCGCCCGCACCGCGTCATGGATCGCCGCCGCCACCGCCAAGGCGCCGCCGAGGTCGGTATCCGGCAACACCGCCACGAATTCCTCGCCGCCATAGCGGGCGGCGGTATCGCCCGGCCGCCGGATCGCCTCGCCGATCGCCTGCGCCACCGCGGCCAGCGCGTCGTCGCCGGCCTGGTGGCCGTAATGGTCGTTGTAGTTCTTGAAGCGGTCGATGTCGACGAACAGCACCGCCAGCGGCGCGCCGGCGCGCTGTGCGCGGCGCCATTCACGCGCCAGCGCCTCGTCCAGCGTGCGGCGGTTGGACAGGCCGGTCAGGCCGTCGGTGCGCGACAGCAGCAACAGGTTGGTCTCGATCTGCAGCCGGTAGCGAAACTCCTCCGCCAGCAGCCACGCCGCGCCCAGCAGCGCTACCGCCAGCAGTACCGTGAAGGCGCCGATGGTCCACGCGCGCCGCGTCCACGCCGCGTAGATGTCGCTTGCGGCCGGGGCGACACTGAGAACCAGCGGGATGTTCTCGAACTTCCGGTAGACGTACAGTCGCCGCTCGGCGTCGAGCGCAGCGCTGCCGAAGAACCAGCGCTGCGGCGGACCGATGAAGCGTTCGAAATTGGCCGTGCCTTTCAGGCTGCGTCCGAGCGTGCCGGGCGGCTCCGGATTCCGCATGACCACCGAGCCGTCGACGTGCAGCAGCGTGATGGCGCCATGCTCGCCCAGATTCAGCCCCGCCAGGATCTGGCGGAAATACTCGATGCGCAAGGCGCCGAGGACAACGCCGGCGAAGCCGCCGTCGGCATGATTGACGCGCCGGCTGAAGGCGATGCTCCAGTCGCCATTGCGCAGGCGCGACTGGTACGGCGGGCTGATGTACAGGCCTGCGTGCGGGTCGTCGCGATGCACGGCGAACCAGGAGCGGTCGGTGAAATTGGCCTTACGCGGCACCGGGCCGGCCGAATCCGCCACGATTTCCCCGCTCGCATCGACATACAGCAGCGAACCCATGTTCGGACCGGCGACGGTGGCGCGGTCGAACAGCAACTGGTGGCGATAAGGCTGCGGCAGCGCCTGCACCCCGGGGTCATTTACGCCCTCCGCCAGCGCCTGCAGCGACAGGTCGAACAAGGCGAAGGTATGGGTCAGGTCGCGTTCGACCACCAGCGCCAGATTTTCCGCATGGTCGGCGGCGCGCGCCACGGCGTCGCGTCGCTCCTGCATCAGGATGGCCACCACCAGCGTCAGCATCAGCAGCACGAACAGGGCGCACCCGACCACGATGCCGTTCGGACGACGCACCAGCAGGGGCGCGATACGGGAAAAAAACGTCTTGCGACGGGGCGGATAGGACATGTCCGGAGGCGGTGGCAACCGCCGATGGCGTGCGGAAACAATGCCAGCTTATGAAATCAGGACGCTTTGCACAAGCCGGCGCCGGCTGGACGGCGTTGCCGGCGCAAATTTGATGCCCATCAACAACAACAGCGTCGGCGCCGCTGGTGCAGCGACACCCAGATTCGGAATAGGCGCCGCCTTGGCGGCAGCGGCCGGAATCGCCTGCACAGCGGCTCCGGCCTTTTTGCACGCGGCCGATGCACCGGCCCGAATTGGTGGACAATCGTGCACTGCGGCATGGCCGCGCAGGTTTTCCGCCCTTTCGGACGCTTTCCTTTTCGATGCAGGCTACGCCCATGCTGGACAAGACCCTTTTCAATACCGACGACGTTCTCGCGCTGCTGCGGCTGGAACGGCTGGACGCCGATCGTTTCCGCGGCGACAGCCACTTCATGGGCAGTCCCAACGTGTTCGGCGGCCAGGTGCTCGGGCAGTCGCTGTCTGCGGCGGCACAGACGGTGGCCGGGCGGCCGGTGCATTCGCTGCACTCGCTGTTCATCCTGCCCGGCAATCACCGCTTGCCGATCGATTACGAAGTCGAGCGGGTGCGCGACGGCGGCTCGTTTTCCACCCGGCGCGTAGTCGCCAGCCAGGAAGGTCGGCGCATCTTCGTGATGTCGGCCTCGTTCCAGCAGGAGGAGGAAGGCTTGACGCACCAGAACCAGGCGCCGGCGGCGGCCGACCCGGAGACGCTGCCGTCCAGCGTGGCGACCTGGAAGGCGCGTGGTGCCGGCCGTCGGCCCTTCATGCCGGTGCCGGTGGATTTCCGCACCGATCCGCCTGGCGACCTGTATGGTAGCCAGGGTGGTAGCCGCAGCAAGAAGTTGTGGGTGCGCGCGCCGCTGGCGCTGCCGGACGACCGCCTGACGCACGAGACACTGTTCGCGTATGTATCCGACTACGGCTTCCTGTGGACCTCGCTGCAGCCCCACGGTGTGCGCCTGGGCGACCCACGCCTGCAGATCGCCAGCCTCGACCACACCATCTGGTTCCACCGGCCGTTCCGCATGGATGACTGGCTGCTGCTGGCGATGGACAGCCCGAACGCGTCCGGCGGCCGCGCGCTGTGCCTGGCGCACGTCTACAACCGGCAGGGCGAACTGGTGGCGACGATGGCGCAGGAAGGCTTGATCCGGCTGCGCGAACAACGGTAGGCACTGAAGCGGCCGATTTGCCAAATTTCCGCGATTCCAGTTTCCGGCACGACGGAAATCAATATATAATGCCGCTTCGTTGGGCTGTTAGCTCAGTTGGTAGAGCAGCGGACTCTAAATCCGTAGGTCGAGTGTTCGAGCCACTCACAGCCCACCAGGATTAGTAGCGTTAAGTGCTTGATTTCAAAGGCCTCCACTGCGGAGGCCTTTGTCGTTTCGGCGCCAGGAACGGTTTTGAGAGCGCAATTGATAGCGCTGATAGTGTAACGGCGCGAACGCTTTCGCACCGATTTGCACCGGCTTTCGCACCGGCAACAGCCGGAATACCAGTCATCTAGGCTAGAAAAGCCCGCCCGACTCGGCGGCGTTCCAGTTGGTGATCACCAGCTCCCGGCTCGTCTGCGGTGCGCCGTGCAC
>JBAUJK010000437.1:0-17063 GCA_049683695.1 Burkholderiaceae bacterium | reverse complement strand
CGCCTGGGTCGCGCCGATGCGCAGCGCGACGAACGGCAGGATCTGCGCCGGCGGCAGGCCGAGGCTGGTTTCCGGCATCGCGAAGCGCGCGCCGGCTTCGGCCAGCACCAGATCGCAGACCGCCGCCAGCCCGACGCCGCCGCCCATCGCGGCGCCTTCGACCACCGCCAGCACGGTCTGCGGCAAGCCTTGCCATTCCTGCAGCAGACGGCCGAACGCGCGATTGGCGAGCGCGATTGGGTCGGCCTCGCCGGTCGCCGGCCGGGTTTGCCGCAATGTCCGGAAATCGGCCAGGTCGCCGCCCGCGCAAAAATTGCCGCCGGCGCCGCGCAACACCACGGCCCGCAAGCCGTCTTCATACCGGCAGCGGCGGGCGACGCCGCGCAAGTCGTCGACCATCCGCGCCGACAGCGCATTGCGCGTGGCCGGCTGGTCGAGCGTCACGTACAGCACGCCACCGCGGCGCTGCACGTCGAGCGTGGAGGTATCCATCTGCCGCTCCTTTGCTAACGCGCCTGCTTGCCGGGATGGATGCCCATGGTCTTGGCGATGATGCCCATCATCACTTCGTCGGCGCCGCCGCCGATCGACGCCAGCCGGCCGTCGCGGTACATGCGCGATACCAGGTTTTCCCAGGTGAAGCCCATGCCGCCCCAGAACTGCAGGCAGGCATCCGGCACGATGCGCATCAGGCGCCCCGCCTTCAGCTTCGCCATCGATGCCAGTTCGGTCACGTCCTGGCCGCCGACGTACAGCTCGCAGGCGCGGTAGGTCAGCGCGCGCAGGCATTCGACTTCTGTCTTCAGCTCGGTCAGCCGGAAGTAGACGTACTGGTTGTCCAGCAGCCGGGTGCCGAACATCTGACGCTCGCGCGCCCATTCGATGGTCCAGTCGATGCAGTTGGCCAGCGCCTGGATGCTGTTGGCGGCGCACCACAGTCGTTCTTCCTGGAACTGCTGCATCTGGTAGGTGAAACCCATGCCCTCCTGCCCGACCGCGTAGCGCTGCGGCACGCGCACGTCGTCGAAATGGATCAGGCCGGTGTCGGAACTATTCATGCCGATCTTGCGGATCTTCCGGGCGACCGATACGCCCGGGGTGTCCATCGGCACCATGATCAGGGTCTTGTTCCGGTGCGGCGCGCCATCCGAGGTATTGGCCAGCACGCACATCCAGTCCGCCTGCAGGCTGTTGGTGATCCACATCTTGCTGCCGTTGATCACGTAGTCGTCGCCGTCCTTGCGCGCGCTGGTCTTGATCGAGGCGACGTCGGAGCCGCCGCCGGCTTCCGAGACGCCGATGCAGCCGACCATGTCGCCGGCGATCGCCGGCGCCAGGAATTCGCGGCGCAGCGCATCCGAGCCGAAGCGCGCCAATGCCGGCGTGCACATGTCGGTCTGCACGCCGATCGCCATCGGCACCGCGCCGCAATGCACGTGCCCGAGCGTCTCCGCCATCACCAGCGAATAGGAATAATCCAGCCCCAGGCCGCCGTATTCGGCCGGCTTGCAGATGCCGAGGAAGCCCAGCTCGCCCATTTTCTTGAAAACTTCGTGGGCGGGAAAGATTTCCGCCTCTTCCCATTCGTCCACGTAGGGATTGATCTCGGTATCGATGAAGCGCTTCAGGTTGCGCTGCAGTTCCTGGTGTTCGTGCGTGAATTGCATGGGACGCTCCTTGCGGGGGACGGGTTGTCAGGGTCTTGCCACGCCGAACTGCAGCGGGCGCAGCGTTCGGTGCGCGGCGTCGGCGCAGATCGACAGCGCCATCGCCAATACCGGGCGCGTGTCGCGCGGGTCGATCACGCCATCGTCCAGCATCAGGCCGGAGGTGTAGAACGCGCCGGTCTGCCGCTCGAAGGTAGCGACGATGTTCTGCTTCAGCTGTTCCAGCGCGGCGGCATCGACCGTGCGCCCCTTGCGGCGGGCACCGGCTTCCATCACGCTGGCCATGGTGCCGGCCGCCTGCTCGGCCCCCATCACCGCGGTGCGCGCATTCGGCCAGGAAAAGCAGAAGTCGGGCTGGTAGCCGGTGCCGCACATGCCATAGTTGCCGGCGCCGAAACTGGCGCCGCACATCAGCGTAATGCGCGGCACGTTGGCGTTGGAAACGGCCTGGATCATCTTCGAGCCGTGCTTGATCATGCCGGCCTGTTCGGAATCCTTGCCGACGATGAAGCCGGTGGTGTTCTGCATGAACAGCAGCGGCGTGCCGGATTGGCAGCAAGCCTGGATGAAATGCGTGGCCTTGCTGGCGCCGGCCGGGTCGAGCGGGCCGTTGTTGGTCAGGATACCAACGCGCTGACCGCAGATCGCCGCATGGCCGGTGACGGTGGCGGCGCCGTAAGCCGGCTTGAATTCGAGGAAATCCGAATCGTCGACGATGCGCGCCAGCACCTCGCGCATGTCAACCGGCTTGCGCAGCGCCGCCGGCATCAGACCGAGCAATTCCTCGGCGGCGTGGCGCGGCGGCGCATAGCCGCGCGGCGGCAGCGCCGGGTCGCGGTTCCAGTCCAGCGCGGCGACGATGTCGCGCGCGATGCGCAGTGCGTCGGCATCGTTCTCGGCGACGTATTCGGCCAGCCCGGACATCGTCGCGTGCATGTCGGCACCGCCCAGTTCTTCCTCGGTCGCGATCTCGCCGGTGGCGGCCTTCAGCAACGGCGGACCGGCCAGGAATGCGCGCGCGCGGCCGCGCACCATCACCACGTAGTCCGACAGGCCCGGCATGTAGGCTCCGCCGGCGGTGGACGAGCCGTGCACCACGGTGACGACCGGGATGCCAGCGGCCGACAATCGCGCAAGGTTGTAGAAAACGCTGCCGCCGTGGATGAAATGCTCGACCCGGTATTCGAGCAGGTTGGCGCCGGCACTTTCGACCAGATGGATGAACGGCAGCTTTTTCGCCAGCGCGATCGCCTGTGCGCGCAGCATCTTGTGCAGCCCGGCCATTTTCATCGCGCCGGCGTCGATACCGGAATCGGAAGCGACCACCATCGCCCGCACGCCGCACACATGGCCGATACCGGCAATGACGCCGCCGCCCGGAATGCTCTTTTCCTCTTCCGGCGTGTCGGCCAGATAGCCGGCCAGCGTCGACAGTTCCAGGAACGGCGCACCGGCGTCCAGCAGGCGGGCGACGCGCGCGCGCGGCAGTAGCTGGCCGCGCTTGTCGAACAGCGGCTTGGATGCGGCCGACGCGGCGCGGGTGCGGGCCTCCAGCGCGCGTAGCTGCTCGATCTGCTGCAGCAGCGCCACACGGTTGTGCGCGAACTGCGCGTCGCCGGTGTCGATCCGGGATTCGATGACCGGCATGGCTAATCCCGCCCCGATTGCAGGACCTTCGGCATGCGCGCCAGCGGGAAGCCGTCGTATGGACGCACTGCCGCGCTGGTGGCATCCTCGGCGCCTGCGGCGTTCGCACCGACCGCCCAGCCGGCGCGCATCTGCGGCCGTCCGCCATCCACCCGCAGCACGCTGCCGGTAATGAACGACGCCGCCTCCGACAGCAGGAACACGATCGCCGCCGAGACTTCCGCCTCGGTCGCCATCCGCTGCAGCGGCACGCCCTTGCTGGCGCCGCGCAGCAGCGGCGCCAACTCGGGCGGATAGGCGTCCATGCCGCTGGAGGCGACGTAGCCGGGCGCCACCGCGTTGACGCGCACGCCGTATTGCGCCCATTCGAGCGCGGCGGTCTCGGTGAAACTGACCATGCCGGCCCGCGCCGCGCCGGAATGGCCCATGCCGGGCATGCTGCCCCAGTTGTCGGCGGTGATGTTGACGATGGCGCCGCCCTCGCCTTGCATCCATTGCGCCAGGCATTCGCGCGCCATCAGGAAGCCGCCGGTCAGGTTGGTCCTGACCACCGCTTCCCAGCCCTTCAGGGAGATGTCCTTCAGCGCCGCCGGAAACTGGCCGCCGGCATTGTTGACCAGCATGTCGATGCGGCCATGGGCGCCCAACACTGCGCGCACCGTCGCCGCCACCGCTTCTTCATCGCGGATGTCGCAGGAATGGCAGCTGGCATGGCCGCCGGCAGCCGCGATTTCCGCCTGCACGCCCGCCAGCTTGTCGGCCTTACGCCCGACCAGTGCCACGCGCGCACCCAACGCCGCCAGTTCGTGCGCGGTACAGCGCCCGATGCCGGAACCGCCGCCGGTGACGATGGCCACCTGCCCCTCGAACAAGCCGGGGCGATAGATCGTACGATACGCCATGCTCTACTCCCTCCAGCGCTGCAATTACGGGTACGGGGGCGCCATTGCCGACCCATTCTACTAACCAAGCAGTTGCTTTGTAAAGCGCCTGAATTTATGATGGACGAACCGATCGGCCAGGAGATCAACGTGAACGAAGCCTTTATCTATGACGCCATTCGCACGCCTCGCGGCAAGGGAAAAAAGGATGGCAGCCTGCACACCGTCAAACCCATCTCGCTGCTGTCCGGCCTGATGCAGGATCTGCAGGCCCGGCAGCGGCTGGACACGGCCCGCATCGACGACGTCGTGCTCGGTTGCGTGACGCCGATCGGCGACCAGGGCGCCTGCATCGCCAAGACCGCAGCCCTGGCAGCCGGCTGGGACTGGAAAGCCGCCGGCGTGCAGCTGAACCGCTTCTGCGCCTCTGGCCTCGAGGCGGTCAACCTGGCGGCACAAAAGGTTCGCTCCGGCTGGGAAGACCTGGTGATGGCCGGCGGCGTCGAGTCGATGTCACGCGTGCCGATGGGTTCCGACGGCGGCGCCTGGGCCGCTGATCCGGAAACCAGTTTCAGCACCGATTTCCTGCCGCAGGGCATCGGCGCCGACCTGATCGCCACGCTGGAAGGATTTTCGCGCGAAGACGTCGACGCCTTCGCGCTGCGCTCGCAGCAAAAGGCGGCGGCGGCGCGGGCCGCCGGCCGCTTCAGATCGGTGCGGCCGGTGCATGACCAGAACGGCGTGCCGATCCTGGCCGAGGACGAATTCATCAAGCCGCAAACCAGCATGGAAGCCCTGGCGACATTGAAAGCCTCGTTCGAGGCGCCCGGCCGGATGGGTTTCGACAGCGTGGCGATCCGCAAGTACCCGCAAGTCGAACGCATCCGTCACGTCCATACCGCCGGCAACTCTTCCGGCATCGTCGACGGCGCGGCGCTGGCGTTGATCGGCAGCGAAGCGATCGGCAAACAGCTTGGCTTGCAGCCGCGCGCACGTATCGTCGCCACCGCAGTCACCGGCACCGATCCGACCATCATGCTGACCGGGCCGGCGCCGGCCAGCCGCAAGGCGCTGCAGAAGGCCGGCCTCGGTGTCGCCGACATCGACCTGTTCGAAGTCAACGAAGCGTTCGCTGCGGTAGTGATGAAATTCATGAAGGAAATGGACGTGCCGGAAGAAAAGGTCAACGTCAACGGCGGCGCGATCGCGCTTGGCCACCCGCTCGGCGCAACCGGCTGCATGCTGCTCGGCACCCTGCTCGACGAACTGGAAGCGCGCCAGCTGAAGCGCGGCCTGATCACGCTGTGCGTCGGCGGCGGCATGGGCATCGCCACCATCATCGAACGCGTCTGACACCGGGGAGCACACCAGCATGATCATCGACTACCAAACCGATGCCGGCGGCATCGTCACCCTGACCATCGACATGCCGGGACAGGCGGTCAATACCATGAATGCGGCGTTCCAGTCGGCACTGGCCGACACGGTGGCGCGCCTGGAAAGCGAACGCGAGCGGATCGCTGGCGTGATCCTCACTTCGGGTAAGGATACCTTTTTCGCCGGCGGCGACCTGAACGAGCTGATCGCGCTGCGGCCGGAACAGGCCTCGGAGTGCCTGCGCATGATCGCCGCCAACCACGCGGTGCTGCGTCGGCTGGAGAAGCTCGGACGGCCGGTGGTGGCCGCATTGAATGGCAGCGCGCTCGGCGGCGGCCTGGAACTGGCGCTGGCCTGCCATCACCGCATCAGCCTCGACCAGCCGAAGATCCAGTTTGGCTTTCCCGAAGTAACGCTGGGCCTGCTGCCCGGTGCCGGCGGCGTGATCCGCACCGTGCGCCTGCTCGGCCTGCAGGAAGCGATGCCGTATCTGCTCGAAGGCAAGCGGCTGGCACCACAGGAAGCGCTCGACAAGGGATTCGTCGATGCGCTGGCCACCGACCGCGCCGACCTGATGCAGCAGGCGGTGGCGTGGATCGCCGCTCATCCGGACGCCCTTCAGCCATGGGACCGCGACGGCTACCGTCTGCCGGGCGGCGCGCCCAATTCACCGAAAATGCTGCCGCTAGTGCAGATCGCCCCGGCGATGCTGCGCGAAAAGACCCGCGGCAACTACCCGGCGCCGGAGGCGATTCTGTGCGCGATGGTGGAAGGCGCGCAGGTCGATTTCGACAATGCGCTGGCGGTCGAGGCTCGCTATTTCACCCAGCTGGCCACCGGACAGGTCGCGAAGAACATGATCGGCACCTTCTTTTTCCAGATGCAGGAAATCGACGCCGGCAAGAGCCGGCCGCGCGACATCCCGAAATGGCGCGTGAGCAAGGTCGGCATCCTCGGCGCCGGCATGATGGGTGCCGGCATCGCCTGGAGCAATGCCATCCGCGGCGTGGCCTGCGTGCTCAAGGACGTCGATGCCGAGCGGGCCGAACATGGCAAGGCCTACAGCGCCAAACTGCTGGAAAAGCGCGTGCGGCAGGGGCGCATGGCGGCCGACAAGGCAGCGGCCACGCTTGCATTGATCCGGCCAACCGCGGCGGTGGAGGAACTGTCCGGCTGTGACCTGATCATCGAAGCCGTGTTCGAGCAGCGCCAGCTGAAGGCGCAGGTGACGCAGGAAGCGGAACCGCTGCTGGCGCCGGACGGCATCATGGCATCCAACACTTCGACGCTGCCGATTTCCGGGCTGGCACAGGCCTCTTCCGATCCCTCCCGCTTCATCGGCCTGCACTTCTTTTCCCCGGTGGACAAGATGCAGTTGGTGGAAATCATCCGCGGCGCCAAGACCTCCGACCAGACGCTGGCGCGCGCCTACGACTATGTGCAGCAGATCGGCAAGCTGCCGATCGTAGTCAACGATTCGCGCGGCTTTTTTACCAGCCGGGTGTTCGGCACCTTCGTCAACGAGGGGATAGCGATGCTGGCCGAGGGCCTGGAGCCGGCACTGATCGAAAACGCTGCGCTGGCGGTCGGCATGCCGGTCGGCCCGCTGGCGGTGCAGGATGAAGTCTCGTTGACACTGTCGCTGCATGTCGCCAATCAGACCAAAGCCGATTTCACTGCGGAAGGGAAGACCTGGACGGCGCATCCGGCCACCGCCATCGTCGAGCGCATGGTGCATGAATTCCAGCGCGCCGGCAAAGCCGCCGGCGCCGGCTTCTACGAATATCCGAAAGACCCGAGCATCAACGGCGGCAAGAAATTCCTGTGGCCCGAACTGCGCCGACTGTTCGTCAACGAGCAAGCCACGATACCGTACCAGGACGTGCGCGACCGCATGCTGTACATCCAGAGCATCGAAACCATCCGCTGCCTGGAAGAAAAAGTCCTGGAATCGGTGCGCGACGCCAATATCGGCTCGATCTTCGGCATCGGCTTTCCGGGCTGGACCGGCGGCGCGATCCAGTTCGTCAATCATGTGGGAGTGGGGAAATTCGCCGAACGGGCGGAGCAGTTGCGCCAGCGTTACGGCGAGCGCTTCGCTCCGCCGGCACTGCTGCTGGACCATGCGCGCCGCGACACTCCGTTCCAGTGATTTGGCACGCCGATAACGGCGTCCGCAAAAAAGAAAAAGCCCTGAAAATTCAGGGCTTTTTGCTTCGGCTAACGCCGGAAATGCTGGCGTCCCCAAGGGGATTCGAACCCCTGTACTCACCGTGAAAGGGTGATGTCCTAGGCCTCTAGACGATGGGGACAGATACTGTCCATGCTGCCGACCTGTACTGCATTTCTGTCGCTGGTGGAGGTAAGCGGGATCGAACCGCTGACCTCTTGCATGCCATGCAAGCGCTCTCCCAGCTGAGCTATACCCCCTTGCGAAGAAACGAGATTATAGCAAAGCTTTTTCTCCAATGTAAATCGTCTTTTGCGCCATTTCGCATTCAGCCGAGATATTTTTTCAGACGGGCAAGAACCACGTCACGCCCGAATAGCGCGATCACCGCGTCGATCGACGGCGTCTGCAACTGGCCGGTGATCATCAACCGCAGCGGCATCGCCAGCTGCGGCATCTTCAGCTTGTGCGCAGCCAGCACTTCCTTCAGCATCGCACCCAATGCGGCGCGATTCCATTCGACCGTGCGGCAACGCTCGGCATATTCGATCAACGCCGGACGCACCGCGTCGGTCACGTGCTGCGCCAGCAGCTCCGGCTGCGGCGCCGGCTCCCGGTAGAACAGCATTGCCGCCGCCCCCAGTTCCACCGTGGTGTTGGCGCGTTCCTTCAATAGCGCCAGCACCGTCGGCAGTTCGGGCGCGCCGTCGAATTGGGCACCGTCCCGCTCCATCTGCGGTCGCACCAGTTCTGCCAGCCGCCGGTCGTCGGCCTGCTTCAGGTAATGGTTGTTGAGCCAGGCCAGTTTTTCCGGGTTGAATTGCGCCGGCGACTTCGACAGGTGGTTCAGGTCGAACCACGCGCAGAATTCCTGCATCGAAAAAATCTCGTCGTCACCGTGGCTCCAGCCGAGCCGGGCCAGATAATTGAGCATCGCTTCCGGCAGATAGCCCTGTGCCGGATATTCCATCACGCTGACCGCACCATGCCGCTTCGACAGTTTTTCGCCGTCGGCGCCAAGGATCATCGGCACGTGTCCGTACAGCGGCACCTCGGCTCCCAGCGCCCGCAGGATGTTGATCTGGCGCGGCGTGTTGTTGACATGGTCGTCGCCGCGGATCACGTGCGTGATACGCATGTCCCAATCGTCGACGACGACGCAGAAATTGTAGGTCGGGGTGCCGTCGGGACGGGCGATGACGAGGTCGTCCATCTCGCGGTTGGCGATCGTGATCGGCCCCTTGACCAGGTCGTTCCAGCTGACGTCGCCGTCGAGTGGATTGCGGAAGCGCACCACCGGCTGGCGCCCGTCTGGGATCGGCGGCAGCGTCTTGCCCGGTTCGGGTCGCCAGGTGCCGTCATAGCGCGGCTTTTCGCCGGCGGCGCGCTGCCGTTCGCGCATCTGCTCGACTTCTTCCGGCGTGCAATAACAATGGTAGGCAGTGCCCGCCTGCAGCATTTGCGCGATCACTTCACGATAGCGGTCCATCCGCTGCATCTGGTAGAACGGGCCTTCGTCGTGCTGCAGTCCGAGCCATTGCATGCCGTCCAGGATGGCCTGCACTGCGGCCGGCGTCGACCGCTCGAGGTCGGTGTCCTCGATCCGCAGGATGAAGGTGCCGCCGTAATGGCGGGCAAAGGCCCAGGCGAACAGGGCGGTGCGGGCGCCGCCCAGGTGCAGGTAGCCGGTGGGACTGGGAGCAAAACGGGTACGAACGGTCATGGCAAACAAAAACGGCCTTGGGTCGCCAAAGCCGCTATCGGGAAAATTGCTATTCTACCCGCTCGCCCAGGCCGAGGAAATCCACGCCGGATGCGGCTTTACGCTACCTTCAGCGTTCCGCTGGCCAATTCCGGATCCAGCAGCAGGCGCTCCCGGCCGGACAACAGCAGGAAATGCTTGCCAGTGCAGCGCGCCAGCAGCGACATCCCGAGCCGCTCGGCCACCATGTGCCCCATTTGCGTGGTGCCGGAGCGCGACAGCAGAAACGGAATCCCCATCTGCGCACCCTTGATCACCATTTCGGACGTCAGGCGGCCGGTCGTATAAAACACCTTGTCTGCGCCAGTCATCCCATCCAGCCACATCTTGCCGGCGATCGCATCGACTGCATTATGGCGGCCGACGTCTTCGACAAAATAGAGCAGTTCGCCTGCTGACGAGAACAGCGCGCAGCCGTGTACCGAACCGGCCTGCTTGTAGATCGAATGCTGGGTGCGGATGGTGTCGACGATCTTGTACACCACCGCCTGTTCGAGGCGCGCGCCGGGCGGCAACTCGATCGCCTCCACTTCATCCATCAGGCCGCCGAATACCGAACCCTGACCGCAGCCGGTGGTCACCACCCGCTTGGAAGTGCGTTCTTCGATGTCGGCAATCCCATCGCGGGTGGTCACCGCCACCGCTTGCACTTCCCAGTCGACCTGTACGGCCAAGACCTCGTCGATCGATCTGACCAGCCGCTGATTGCGCAAATAGCCGAGCGTCAGCGCCTCCGGCGCTGCGCCCAACGTCATTAGGGTGACCAGCTCGCGCTTGTCGACGTAGACGGTCAGTGGCCGCTCGGCGGGAATGAAGATCTTCGAGATGCGGCCGCGCTCGTCGACCGCTTCGATTTCGCGCGTCAGCTCGGCGCTGGCATTGGACAAAAATGGACGATACGGCATCTGGCGGCACTGCCTCAGGCGGGAATCAGGAACATCAACGGCATTCTATTCATCCTTTGGCCGGCAGGGGTCGGCTCTTCAGGTCGCCGGCGCCCTCCTCGCTGCGCACACGCGGAATCTTGCCGTTCTGAATATCGTCGTACCAGAGCCCATGGTGCTCCTTCGCCCATTCGTCGTCGACATAGCCTTCCGCCATCGCGGTATACGCGCCCTCCTGCGCCAGCGTACCCATATAAATATGGCCGAGACCAATGCAGATGAACAGGACGGCGCTGACGACATGAACCACGTTGGCGACCTGCATGTTGCCGCGCGTGTAATCCATGCCGGGAACCAGCATGTTCAGCACGAAGCCCGAACTACTGACGAACAGCCCGAGCAGTACGACGCCGCCCCAGAACCAAAGCTTTTCGCCGGCATTGAAACGGCCAATCCGGATGTCCTCGCCGCCGAACAGGCCGCCCATGCGCACCAGCCACTTCCAGTCGTTTTTTTCAGGGAAATTGTCTCGCAGAAATATCAGGAATACGGCGATCAGCGCCGCCGTGAACAGCGGGCCGACGAAATTGTGGACATTTTTGCAGATGTACGAAAACCAGCCGAACAGCGTCGGGCCAAACAGTGGCAGGACCACGTAGCGGCCGAACAGCATCGTCAGACCAGTCAGCGCCAGTAATACAAAGCTGATCGCGGTGGTCCAGTGCGCGATGCGCTCCACCGGTGTGAAGCGCTCGATCAGCCGCCCGGTCTTCTCCCCTTTCAATTTCCGGGTGCCGAAGACCAGATAGACGATCACGATCGCCAGCAGAGCGGCACCCAGCAGCCAGCCGCCGATCTGGCTCAGCGGGCCGTTGCGGTAATTGCGCCAGGCTTCACCGGCCGTGGTCGCGCGTGCCTGGCCCGGGAAACGCACCTTCGGCTGGATCAGCACGCCCGCCTCGCGTGCCGGCAGGCTGGAATAATTTTCCCGGCCTTCCTTGACGATACGATAAGTCGGCGCCAGGTTGCCGGGCTGATCGCGGGTGCGTTCGGCCTGATTCTGCTTCAGGATATCCACTGATTCGACGTTCGGCACGAGCGGCGTGGTAATGGTCGAATTGGTGCTGGCAGCATCCGGATTATCGGCCGCCGCAGCGGGGAACGCGGTCATGAACATCATCGGTACGAGCCCCGATACCAGGGCGACGGCAAATCTGGCGAATCTATTCATGATGCACTCCTGCACCTTGCGGTCACTGGATTCTCATATATTCATTCTGGGTCTGCGCCCGATGGCGAAGCTGTTCTTCCCAACGCGCCTTGTCGCCGGGTTGCCAGCCGGGCGCCACGAACGAGTTCTGGGCACCCTGCCATGCCTTGCCATCCGCTTTGGCGCTGCTGGCTGCGAGCGACTGATCCGGCTCGCTGCAGGCGCTCAGGCCGATGACCAATACGGTGAGAAAAACGATGCGCATCATGATTTGCCTCCCTCCGGCGCCTTGGCGTTGGGATCGTGCGATTTGCCATAGGCGGTGCCCCAGCCCCAGACTTCGCTGCCCTTGCCGCGCTGGACGACCCGGTTGCGCAGGATGTCGGCAATGACGTCGCCATCGCCACCGAGCAGCGCCTTGGTGGAACACATTTCGGCACAGGCCGGCAGCTTGCCCTCGGCCAACCGGTTGCGCCCGTACTTTTCGAATTCGGCTTGCGAACCGTCCGGTTCCGGGCCGCCAGCACAAAAGGTGCACTTGTCCATCTTGCCGCGCAAGCCGAAGGTGCCGTTGGATGGAAACTGCGGCGCGCCGAACGGGCAGGCATAGGAGCAGTATCCGCAGCCGATGCAGACATCCTTGTCGTGCAGCACCAGGCCGTCGTCAGTGTGGTAGAAGCAATCCACCGGGCAGACCGCCATGCACGGCGCGTCCGAACAATGCATGCAAGCGACTGAAATCGATTTTTCCTGGCCGACCACGCCGTCGTTGATGGTGACCACGCGGCGCCGGTTGACGCCCCACGGCACTTCATTCTCATTCTTGCATGCGGTTACGCAGCTATTGCACTCGATGCAGCGCTCTGCGTCGCAAATGAATTTCATCCGTGCCATATGCCTTGTCTCCTTGGCGGTATGTCCGCCGCTAGATTGCCGCTGCGACTTCTCTTTGCTGCGCTACTCCTGTCGCCTCATGCCTCGGCTCGGGCGATGTTGCAGATCGTGGTCTTGGTTTCCTGCATCATCGTCACTGAATCGTAGCCGTAGGTGGTCGCGGTGTTGACCGCATCCCCGCGTACCAGCGGATGCGCGCCTTCCGGGTAATACTCCAGCAGATCCCGGCCTTGCCACCAACCGGAAAAATGGAAAGGAACGAAGGCAGTGTCCGGCCCGACGCGCGGCGTCACCAGCGCCCTCACCTTGATGCGAGCACCGGTCGGAGTCGACACGATCACATATTCGCCGTTGCGGATACCACGTTCGGAAGCGGCTTTTGGATTGATCTCGACGAAATTGCTTTGCTGCAGTTCGGCCAGCCACGGGTTGGAGCGGGTTTCTTCGCCGCCGCCCTCGTATTCCACCAGCCGTCCCGAAGTCAGGATGATCGGGAATTTCTCGTACAGCTTTTCCTCGACGTTTTTTTGCTGCAGCGTCTTGTACAAGGTCGGCAAGCGCCAGAACACCTTCTTGTCGTCATGCGTCGGATATTTGGCGACCAGGTCGGGCCGTGTGCCGTAAATCGGCTCGCGGTGCAAGGGAACCGGGTCGGGGAAATTCCAGACCAGCGCGCGCGCCTTCGCGTTTCCAAATGGATGGACACCGTGCACCTTCAAGCACACGCGCTGAATGCCTCCCGACAGGTCGGTCTTCCAGTTCTTGCCTTCCGCCGCCTTCTTTTCGGCGTCGGTCAGATCGTCCCACCAGCCCAGCTTCTTCAGCAACACGTGGTCGAACTCCGGATAGCCGGTCTGGATTTCCGACCCCAGCGAGCAGGAGCCGTCCTCCGCCAGCAGGTTGACGCCATCGCGCTCGACGCCGAAATTGGCGCGGAAATTCCCGCCGCCGTCCATCACGTGCTTGCTGGTGTCGTAAAGGTTGGGAGAACCGGGGTGCTTCAGTTCCGGCGTACCGTAGCAGGGCCAAGGCAGTCCGAAATAATCGCCGGAAAGATCGTAGCCGGTGGCCGCATCCTTGCCGCTCTTGCACTTGAGTGTCTTGACATCGAACATCTGCATGTTGCGCATGTGCGCCTTCAGCCGTTCCGGCGACTGGCCGGTGTAGCCGATCGTCCAGGAGCCGCGATTGATTTCGCGCAGCATGTCTTCCGGCTCCGGCTCCAGCATCCCACCCTTGCCCGGTACCAGCTTGATCTTCGCCACCAGTTCCTTGCCGAAGCCGAGTTTTTCCGCCAGCTGATACATGATCATCTGGTCGGTGCGCGATTCGAACAGCGGATCGATCACCTTTTCGCGCCATTGCAGAGAACGATTCGACGCCGTCACCGAACCGGAAGTCTCGAACTGGGTGGCGGCCGGCAGTAGGTAGGCGGCACGATTCGGATTCAGCTCCTGTCCTTCCACCTTCATCGCCGTCATCGCCGCGGTGGCCGACGGATAGGGGTCGATGACGACCACCAGGTCGACCTTGTCCAGGGCCTTTTTCATGTCCAGGCCGCGCGTCTGCGAATTCGGCGCATGGCCCCAGAAGACGACCGCACGGACGTTGTTGTCCTGGTCGATCATGTCGCTCTTTTCCAGCACCGCATCGATCCAGCGCGACACCGTGGTGCCGGATTTTTCCATCATTGCCTGGGACGGGTACTGTTGCTTGACCCACTCGTAGTCAACCCCCCAGGCGGCGCACCAGTGCTTCCAGGCACCGGTCGACAAACCGTAGTAGCCCGGCAGCGAATCTGGGTTGGGGCCGACGTCGGTGGCGCCCTGCACGTTGTCATGGCCACGGAAGATGTTGGCACCGCCGCCGGAAATGCCGACGTTGCCCAAGGCCAGCTGCACAATGCAGGAAGCCCGCACCATCGCGTTGCCGATGCTGTGCTGGGTCTGGCCCATGCACCAGACCAGCGTCGACGGGCGGTTCTTGGCCATCGTTTCGGCGGCCCGGAACATTTCCGCTTCCGGCACGCCGCAGGCTTCCTCCACTTTTTCCGGCGTCCACGTCATTACTTCCTCGCGCACCTTGTCCATGCCGTAGACGCGATCGTGGATGTACTTCTTGTCTTCCCAGCCGTTCTTGAAGATGTGGTACAGCAACCCATACAGGAATGGCACGTCGGTGCCGGACCGGATGCGGATGTACTGATCGGCCTTGGCCGCAGTGCGCGTGAAGCGCGGATCGACCACGATCATCTTGGTCCCGGTTTCCTTCGCGTGCAGCATGTGCAGCATCGAGACTGGATGGGCTTCCGCCGCATTCGAGCCGATATACAGCGCCGCCTTCGAGTTCTGCATATCGTTGTAGCTGTTGGTCATCGCACCGTAACCCCAGGTATTGGCGACGCCGGCGACCGTGGTCGAGTGGCAGATGCGCGCCTGGTGATCGCAGTTGTTGGTGCCGAAGAAGGATACGAACTTGCGCAGCAGCGCCGACTGCTCGTTGTTGTGCTTCGACGAGCCGATCCAGAACACCGAGTCCGGCCCGCTGGCTTTCCTGATCTCCAGCAGTTTCGCCGAGATCTCGGACAAGGCGGTGTCCCAGCTGATGCGCTGGTACTTGCCGTTGACCAGCTTCATCGGGTACTTCAGCCGATACTCGCCGTGGCCGTGTTCGCGTAGCGCCGCGCCCTTCGCGCAGTGGGCGCCGAGGTTGAGCGGCGAATCGAATACCGGCTCTTGCCGCACCCACACGCCGTTTTCCACCACGGCATCGACCGCGCAGCCGACCGAGCAGTGGCTGCAGACCGTGCGCCTGACCTCGATTTTCCGGGCCGGTTTGTCGTTGCCGTCGGCGGCACCGGCCTGTTCGATCAAGCCCAGGCTGGAAGCGGCAATACCGGCACCGATGCCGATCCCGGAACGCTTCAGGAACGCGCGCCGGTCCATCGTGGGCAGCGCGCGCGACAGGGCGGCGGATAGACTGGACGACAGGCCGGGCGAACGATGCGAGTGCGAAACCGGGCCGTCATGGCCCTTGCGAGTCAACAGCATGGTGTCACCTCATCGACTAGATGGTGGTGGTGCGGTAATACTTCTTGACGTGATCGGACAGACGGTACCCGCTGCCTTTGGCATCATCGGCCGACGCATCCGGCGTCGGTTCAGCGGCCTTGGAAGAAAGTTTGGCGGCCACGCCGGCTGCGGCAACCAGGCCGAGACCGGCAAAGAAACTACGGCGAGGGATTTTCTTTTGCTCTGTCATGTTTGTCTCCTAAAGACCGACAGGAAAATCAAGCCTGTTTGAAATGTAGTTCGGCTTCAGTATCACCCTGTGCTCACACAATTGCAACCATGGCAGATTTGCGCGGGCACAAATTCTTGCTCTGCAGCATCGCCGCCAGGAGAACTCCTCATCCGAACAGGTCGAACGCCTGCATCTCGATGTCGAAAAAACCGTGCGCGAGGCGCGCGGCGGCGGCATAGAAGCGCGCCTGCGGATGCGCCTCCAGCGTGGTGCAAAACGTCTCCGCCCACGGCTGCAGATGGGTTCCGAAAAACCGCTTCTGGCTCGCCAGACTGGCGGCGACGACATCGTCGGACAGGATCAGATGGCGCATCACTTCGCACAGCGCGGCGACGTGATCCTCGGTTTCCGCAACCGTCACCGGTCGCCGCAGTCCAAGCGCCGCCAGGTCGTCGCGCAAGGCCACCAGCGGCTTTTCCATCAGGAAGCCGGACAGGTAATAGGAACCGTACAGCATTACTTCCGGCTTGCCGACGCCGATGAACAGCAATTCGTATTCATCGCGCACGGTCGCCGCGTCGGTGCGGCGGGCGGCATCCACCAGTTCGGCCCAGGCGGCGTCGAGCGCGCCGCCGGCCTGCCGCTCGGCCGCCGCGATCCGGTCCAGCAGCTGTTGCGATGGCGGTGCGCCAAACAGGCTGGCCAGCAGGCCGTAGAAATCGGCGCGCGCGGCTTCCTCTTCCCGGCCTGGCGCTTCGAATACGAGTGTCTGGACATCCGCCATGCGTGCCTTTCGCCGCGCCTCAATGCGCGCGCTTCACATCCATGATCGAGACTTCGCCCTTGTTTTCCATCATGTCGATCACGCGGCAGTCGGCGCACATCTTGATGCGGTCGAGATTGCCGGCGAACGCGCCGTGCAGCGCAAGCTTGGCCGTCATGTTGTTGATCATCTGCAGGGTGCCGAACGGCTTGGCGCAGCGGATGCAATGGAACGGCTGCGCCTCGTTGATCACGCGCGGCTTCCTGGCCTCGTCGGTCAGCAGCAGGCGCGGCCGCAGCGTGATCGCCTGCTCGGGGCAGGTCTTTTCGCACAGGCCGCACTGGACGCAGTTTTTCTCGACGAAGCGCAGTTGCGGCGTGTCGGAACTGTCCATCAGCGCCGACTCCGGGCAGGCACCGACGCAAGCCATGCACAGCGTGCAGGCGGCGGTATTCAATTCGACGGTACCGAACGGCGCCGCCGCCGGCAGCGCGATCTCCTGCGGCGCCGCCGGCGCCTGGCGGGCCAGGTGCTCGATTGCGAAATCCAGCGTGCCGCGCTTGTC